>JABLXJ010000018.1 GCA_013178125.1 Bacillota bacterium
AGGTCTCCACGTGAGTAATGCTCTGGGTGGCTAGAGAGAATCTGGCAAGATTACCATCCCGATTGGGAGCATAACTCCTGTATTGCCAATGAGTTCATCTTCTGGATCATAAAGAAGTTATGCGCCCAAGGCCTGCAGGGGGCTTTTTAAAATCGGCGAGCTAGGATATAATGTTGCACATAGATGCACATAAAAGGTGCCGACCGAAGGTGCTCAGCGAAGGTGCGAGCACTCTGCCAGGCCGGCATGTGGCAGCCGGTCGATTATTGCCAGCAAAGGCCAGGTAGACCCGCGCGCACTGGCTCGACGGATGGGAAATATTTCTAATCGAGGGAGTGTTTGATAGAGGGTGAATCAGCATGCATAGCAACACAGGCAAGAGCGGCAGGGATGAGGCAGGCAGGAGTGCTAGAAATGATGTTGACGGCGGTAGGTCTAACAGGGCCGTGGTGAGCGTTGTAGGGAAGGATAGGATCGGGATCATAGCCCGCGTGGCGGGGATTCTCGCCGCGAACGGGGTCAACATCCTCGATATCTCGCAGACAATCATGCAGGAGTTCTTTACCATGATCATGCTGGTGGACCTTGGCCCGGAGCGTTCCAGGTTTGCCAGGATTCAGGGGGAGCTCGCTGCGGCGGGTGAGGATATGGGCTTGAAGATCACCATCCAGCACGAAGACGTTTTCAATTTTATGCATCGGGTTTAGTCAAGATAGATTGTGCACCGGGGAAGGGGTCATGAGCGAGATGAAGTTGGTTAACCTATCTCCAAGCGAGATATTCGAGACAATACGCATGGTCCAGATGGAGAACCTGGATATCAGGACAATCACCATGGGGATAGACCTGCACGATTGCGCGGATCCCGAGCTCCCCCGGCTAAAACACAAGATAGCGGGGAAGATTCGCCGCTGTGCCTCCAACCTCGTGGAGGTCGGGCGAGAGATCGAGCGCGAATATGGAATCCCGATAATAAATACACGTATCGCCGTGACACCTGTAGCGGATATTGGGGGAGCGCTGGATGCCGGAGGGTTCGTTGAGCTGGCTCACTGCCTGGACCGGGTGTCAGGGGACCTTGGAGTGAACTTCATAGGGGGTTTTTCGGCGCTGGTCCACAAGGGAGCCACCTCCAGCGAGCGAGCCCTGATCGCGGCCATCCCGCAGGCCCTCTCCGAGACGGAACGGGTCTGTTCCTCCGTAAATGTAGGTTCTACGCGCGCCGGTATAAATATGGATGCGGTGAGGGATATGGGCTCGATCATCAAGGGTGCGGCGGAGCGCACGGCCGGTCGCGACGGGATCGCCTGCGCCAAGCTGGTGGTATTCTGCAACGCGCCTGATGACAACCCCTTCATGGCGGGGGCATTTCATGGAGCGGGTGAACCCGAATGCGCTATAAATATCGGGGTAAGCGGCCCTGGGGTCGTTTTAAGGGCGCTTCGCGAACACCCGGATGCCGATCTCGGCACATTGGCTGGCATCATCAAGAGAACAGCCTTTAAAGTCACCCGGATGGGCGAACTGGTTGGCCGTATCGCCGCCGAGCGCCTTGGTGTGCCATTTGGTATAGTAGACCTGTCGCTTGCCCCGACCACTGCGGTCGGCGATAGCGTAGCTGAGATCATCGAGGCGATGGGTATCGAGAGGTGCGGCGCGCCTGGCACCACTGCTGCCCTCGCGCTCATGAACGATGCTGTGAAAAAGGGCGGGGCGATGGCGTCATCATATGTCGGCGGTCTGAGTGGGGCCTTTATCCCCGTGAGCGAGGATAGCGGGATGATGGCCGCTGTCGAGGCTGGAGCCTTGACTCTGGCAAAACTCGAGGCCATGACCAGCGTTTGCTCCGTTGGGCTTGATATGATAGCCATACCGGGCGATACGCCTCCCGAGACCATATCCGCGATAATTGCCGACGAAGCTGCGATTGGCATGGTAAATGGCAAGACAACAGCGGTCAGGATTATACCCGTACCTGGCAAGGGCGCGGGAGAATGGGCCGAATTCGGTGGCTTGCTCGGCCGCGCCCCGATAATGGAGGTGAGCCAGTTTTCCTCGAGGGGCTTTAGCTTGAGGGGCGGCAGGATACCGGCGCCGCTAAGAGCCTTGAACAACTGAGAATTGAAGAATCGAGCGGTGAATCGAGGAACTGGGTTCTGCTGGGATGGATATGCCGCCGAATTCCTCCGCCGCGAATGCCCATAGGAAGCCACCGATGAAGGCTGCTGCCGGGGGGCTGTGCACGAACTCCGCGATAATGCACGAGAACACCCCTCCGATAAACCCCAGGCATGCATCGATGATATATTGCTCAAAGTTCGATAGCTCCTGCTTTGCCAGGTCTGCCCCGGCTCTGGCACCAAAGCCTGCGATCGCGCCGAGCAAACCGGCATTTATTATCTCCTGCCGGAAGTCTTGTGCGTGTTCGTCCATCATCGCTCCCCCCTTCCAACTTGGTTAGCATTGCAGTACTACCTGTTAGTTCGCTTAGCCCTCTCAATCTCCGGTCCTCATATGGAAACCAGGGGCAGGACCACTGGTAGAACGATGCCGCTTGAAATCCTGGCTTTATTTAAATCTATGCAGGATACGGAAGCTCTGTGTGTGGTTGATCCTGTTCGACCGAATAGGCTGGAGAGCAGGCGGGTGGAAGGCCGGGTCAGCCTGCCGCAAAACCCGTGCATGAGGCCAGGATAAGTACCGGAGGATGGGGCAACCCGGCCTTGACACGAATAGGTGGGGGTGGTAACATTATACTAGATGCGAAGGGATTCCTGGAGCATCCGATTATAAGTTTGCATTACGAATTCGCAGCGTTTCAGGTTCATCCAGCCCACCGAAACCCCGGTTCGGAGCATTCTTATTAACTTTAACTGTTCTACGTCAACTGTTCTACTATGAGGTGAGCGCTTTGGACAAGACCCCTGCGGATGAGTCGGGCGTACAAAACGGTCAACTATCTCCAGATATACTTTTGAAGGTAGAGGATCTCGCCACATATCTTCGAACCGATGAGGGCACCGTCAAGGCCGTTGACGGGGTATCCTTCGCAATCCGGCGGCACCATGTCCTGGGAGTTGTGGGCGAAAGCGGCTGTGGGAAGAGTATGACGGCCCTTTCCATCATGCAGCTGGTCCCCAGGCCTCACGGGCGCATTCATTCAGGTCACATTTTTTATCGTAGGAACGGTGCAAATGGGACGAATGGAGAGTTAATCGATATTGCCGTGCAGGACCCGCGCGGCAAGGTAATGCGCAGTATTCGCGGGGCCGAGATAGCCATGATATTCCAGGAGCCCATGACATCCTTGAATCCCGTATATACCATTAGGAGAACAGATTGCGGAGGTTGTCAGGCTCCACCGGAAGGCCTCCCAGAAGGAGGCGCTGGATCTCGCCGCCGAAATGCTGGGCCGGGTGGGCATCCCAAGCCCTTCCGAGCGGATCCGCGAATACCCCCACCAGTTGAGCGGCGGCATGCGGCAGCGCGCAATGATAGCGATGGCCCTCTCCTGCAACCCGCGGCTTCTTATCGCAGATGAGCCCACCACGGCGCTTGATGTAACGATACAGGCCCAAATCCTCGATCTGATTCGTCGTCTCCAGGACGAATATCAGATGTCACTCATGCTGATCACCCACAATCTCGGGGTTGTATGTCATATGTGCGACGACGTTGCAGTTATGTATATGGGCAAGATCGTCGAATATGCACCTGTCCACGAGATCTTCCATGAGCCCCGACATCCTTACACGATCGGCCTCTTGAACTCAATTCCCAACATCAGGATGAAACAAAAGAGGCGCCTTGTCCCCATAGAGGGAGTGGTGCCAGACCCCTTTGACATCCCTGGTGGGTGCAGGTTTGCGCCCAGGTGCCCGCGAGCTATGGAGATATGCGGCGAAGAGCCGCGCCTCGTAAAGCTAGATGATGGGCATGAGGTGAGGTGCTGGCTATATGCGTAATATGCGCACGCGTGTGGATGCGGATGATAAGCGCGCGACGAGAACGATGGCGAGCGAGCTGCGTGGTGCGACCAAGCCAGATGGCGCGACCGGGCCGCGTGACGGGATCGACTCGCGTAACAGGGGCAACCAGGAAGTGCTGCTGGAGGTCCGCGGACTCAAGAAGTATTTCCCCATACTGGGCGGGCTCTTCAGGAAACCGATAGGCTACGCGAGAGCCGTAGATGGGGTTGACCTTTACATCCGGCGCGGCGAGACCCTGGGACTGGTAGGGGAGAGCGGGAGCGGGAAGAGCACTACCGGCATGTGCATCCTGCACCTCATCGAGCCGACTGCCGGGGAGATAAGATTCAACATGGATGGGGAGCCAATTGAGGTAAACAGCAAAACCATAAAATCCCTCAGAAAGTCGATGCAGATCATCTTTCAGGATCCATATTCCTCCCTGGACCCCCGGATGAAGGTGCAGGACATCATAGCGGAGCCGCTCGAGGCTCAGGGAATGCGGAGCCGGAGGCAGCGGTACGAGCGGGTGGAGGAGCTGCTCAATGCCGTGGGCTTGAGTTCCCAGCATATGAGGAGATTCCCCCACGAGTTCAGCGGCGGGCAGCGGCAGCGTATCGGTATAGCTCGAGCCCTTGCCCTCAATCCCAGCCTCATCGTATGTGACGAGCCGGTCTCGGCGCTCGATGTCTCGGTGCAGGCCCAGGTCCTCAACCTGCTCGAGGACCTGCAGGCGCGATTCGGTCTCACCTATCTATTTATCGCCCACGATTTAAGCGTTGTACAGCATGTAAGCGACAGGGTAGCCGTCATGTATCTGGGCAAGATCGTGGAGATCGCTGGCGTCGAGGAGCTATTTGATAACCCGCGGCACCCATACACCGAGGCGCTCTTCTCGGCGATCCCGGTGCCGGACCCGGAATTCCAGTACAAGCAGATCATATTGGAGGGCGACATCCCGAGCCCGATAAACCCGCCCCCGGGGTGCAATTTTCACCCCAGGTGCAGGTATGCCCGGAGCATTTGCTCAAAAGAGGAACCGGTGCTGCATGAGGTGGGGAACAGGGATCACCTTGCAGCATGCCACTTCGCGGATGAGCTGGGGCTTATGGGCGTCTGGAGCGCGGGGGCGGCGCAGACGGGTTGAATTATGGGTTGAATTAGTATATTGAGAAGCCTTCAGGAGACAGTTGTACTGCCCTGCTTAGTGATGCAGTTGGCGATTTTTGTGAGTTTCGATGAAGATGGCTCAGGCCATTTTCATAAAAAAACAGATAGGGGGAGGTAGTTTTATGAGAGCGCTTTCGAGGTTGGTTGTCCTGGTTTCCCTATTGGCTCTTGTCTCTGTGTTGTCTTCGGCTCAAGCTTCACCTGTAAAGAATCCGGACACATTTGTCTATGTCACCATCGGTGGGCCGGACTCGCTGGATCCCGCGTACGCCTATGATACAGCGAGCGGCGAAGTTATCTACAACATGTATGATAATTTGGTAGCGTATAAGCCGGGCGATATCTCGGAATTCGTTCCCATGCTCGCAACCAGGGTCCCAACCGTGGAGAACGGCCTGGTCTCCAAGGACGGGCGCACCTACACATTCCCGATCCGCAAGGATGTGAAATTCCACAACGGGGATGTCCTTACGCCCGAGGATGTGGAGTACAGCTTCGAACGGTCGATGATTATGGACCCTGACGGCGGGCCGGTCTGGATGCTTCTCGAGCCCCTGCTGGGCGTATCGAGCCTGAATGATCTCGCTTCGGATCTCATGGGGACTCAGATAACCTCCGACACCTTCGATAAGGTCGACAGCAAGACCCTCAATAAAATCTATGACATGATAGACAAGGCCGTCGAGGTGAAGGGTGATAACGTAGTGTTCCACCTCAAGAGGCCCTACCCGCCGTTCATGGGCATCCTCGCGCACTCCGCCAACTGGAGCGTGATCATAAACAAGAAGTGGTGCATAGCCCATGGGGACTGGGATGGCAAGGCGGATACCTGGGCGAAGTTCCATAATCCCCCCAAGGAAAAAACAGTCCTGTTTGATAAGGGGGTCGGCACTGGTCCCTACAAGCTCGTGAGGTGGGATAAGAACGCGAAGCAGGTCATATATACACGCTTTGACGGTTACTGGCGTGGACCTGCTCCTGTGAAGAACGTAGTCATAAAGTACATCGATGAATTCAACACGCGCAAGTTGATGTTGCAGAACGGCGAGGCCGATATGATCTATGTCCCCGTGATGTACCTCGACCAGGTGAAGGCGATCCCCGGGGTTAAAGTCGTGGAAAATCTGGCTGGGATGTCCAATACCGCGATCCTGTTCAATCAGACGATCCCCGTCGAGGGCAATGATGATGTTGGCAGCGGGAAGCTGGATGGCAACGGCATCCCGTCGGATTTCTTCGGCGACATCCACGTAAGGCGCGCCTTCAACTACTGCTTTGACTGGGATGCATATATCAAGGAGGTATCCCTGGGCCAGGCGCGCCAGCCCAAGGGGCCGATCCCGATGGCCCTGCCCTACTCTAACCCCAAGCAGCCGACCTACCACCTGGATCTGAAGAAGGCCGAGGAGGAGTTCAAGAAGGCGTTTGGCGGGAAGCTCTGGGAGAAGGGCTTCAAGATGACAATCTCCTATAACTCGGGTAATGACGCCCGCAAGGCGGGTGCCGAGATCCTGGAGGCCAACATCGAATCCGTAAATCGCAAATTCAAAGTTGATGTACGTGGCGTGGAGTGGTCGACATACCTAGATAAGCTGAGGAGTGGCCGGCAAACCATATTCTTCATGGGATGGCTGCCTGACTACCCTGATGCTCACAATTTCGTCCACCCCTACATGCACAGCAACGGCGCCTTCGCAGGTTACACGGGCGAGGCGATGCGCAAGCTTGCGCGGGAGAAATTCGATTCCCTCATTGAGCAGGGCATCGCAACCCTCGATCCCAAGAAGCGACAGGAGATCTACTACAAGCTCCAGGAGCTCGCCTACGAGGAGGCCATAGCGATCTTTACGGCTGAGCCTATCGAACACAGGGTCATGCGCGACTGGGTCAAGGGATTCACATATAACCCTGTGAGGCCGGGAGAGTTCGACTTCTACGAGCTTTCGAAGTAACTGTAACTGGCTGGCCGGCCGGCTGATAGAGGGCTGGTGGCCGCTTGGAGGGTGGAAGCCGGGATGGCCAGGCCGGATCGTCCCGGCTTCCACTCCGGGCCAGGTCCGGGCCCAGAGATCTTCTCCCTCTTTAAGCCAAGCCTCATCCCGCGCGAGAGTAAACAAGCGTAAGCTGCGCCAGGTTTCTGCGAAGGGGCGGGTAACAGTGGTAAATTACATAATAAGGCGGCTCTTCCTGTTGCCGCTGGTGATCTTTGGGGTAACCATCATGATCTTTGGCCTGATGCAGTTGCTCTCCCCGTACCAACTTGTGAGCACTTACATCAGGTCGCCGGAGGAGCTTCGCAATCAGGATATAGATGCCCTCGTCAAAAAATACCATCTCGATGACCCATTTTACGTACGCTATGGCCGGTGGTTGAATAACCTGGCCCATGGGAATTTGGGCTGGTCCGAGTCGGCGAATATGACGGTAAGCGAGGCTATTGCTGCGAGATTTCCGGCCACCCTGGAGCTTGTCCTTTTTGCCGTGATCCCGGTGGTGATTGGCGGCATCCTTCTCGGGTCTTTCTGCGCGGTTCATCACAATGATCCCTATGATCATGCTGCCAGGATCTTCGCTATAGTCGGGTGGTCCCTCCCGGATTTCGTCTTTGGTCTTATTGTCCTGATGTTCTTCTACGGGGTTCTCGGGTGGTTCCCGCCCGGGCGGCTCAGCACCTGGGCGGACCAGATAGTCATGTCCAAGGCCTTTATACGATATACGGGCATGAATACTATAGACGCTATACTGAATGGGAACTGGGCGGTATTCTGGGACGCCATTCGCCACCTGATCGCGCCCACGATAACCCTGGCCTACCTCTGGTGGGCGTTCATCATGAGGATCACGCGTTCAAGCATGCTTGACGTATTCAACAAGGATTACGTCACGACTGCCAGGGCCAAGGGCCTGCCGGAGAGCGTGGTTATAAGGAAGCACGTCCGGCGAAATGCCCTCATCCCCGTTGCGACGGTGGCAGGGTTGATGGTGCTGGGGCTCCTGGGGGGCGTCGTTATCATAGAAAGCGTATTCGACTACAAGGGCATCGGGCTCCTGACCGCAACGGCGGCCCAGCAGCTCGATTACCCCACCGTCCTGGGCACCACCATGTTTTACGGGATGCTGCTTGTGATCGTGAACCTTGCGGTGGATATACTTTATGCATTTATCGACCCGAGAGTGAGGCTGGAGTAATATACACTCCCGGGTCGCGGGGGACAGGGATGGGGACCGGGGTGGAAAGAAACGGAACAGGAACCCTACCTGGACCTGGGTCTGGGAACCAGGAGCTGGGAATTAGGAACCGGGATTAGACGAACTGGGACTAGACCTGGACCTGGAAGCGAACCTGGAAGTGAAACTGGAACTGGAACAGGAGCGAGGTTATCATGTGGAGGAAGTTGGTAAGGAATCCTATATCACTGCTTGGCCTTATCCTGGTGATCTTCTTCATTTTTGTAGCCCTTGCCGCGCCCTGGCTCGCCCCGCCCAGGTATTCCGACGAGCCCTACAGAATACCAAGATATGGCTGGAGCTCAACCCCGCGGCCGCCATCGCCGGAACACCCGCTTGGGCTCACTCAAGGCCAATATGATATATACTACGGCATTGTATGGGGGACGAGGACGGCCTTCAGGGTCGGCCTCATCGTGGTGGGGGCCAGCTGCCTCATAGGGATAATAATCGGTGCCGTATCTGCCTATTACGGTGGGAGGCTGGATGAGGTGCTGATGCGGATTGTGGATATATTCTTGAGCTTTCCCTTCCTCATAGCCGCCGTGGTTCTCACTACGATCCTGGGCAAGGGCCTGGACAAGGTCATGATAGCCATGATCGCCTTCGGGTGGATGGGCTACGCCCGCCTGATGAGAGGCAGCATCATTGCGATAAGGGAGGAGGAATATGTGCTCGCGGCGAAGGCGTGCGGGGTCCGCGACCTCAAGATAATCCTCCGCCACATCCTGCCCAACTCGATCTTCCCCGTCCTGATCCAGGCATCTATGAGCCTGGGCTCTGTTGTGATAACGGCGTCCAGCCTGAGCTTCCTCGGCGTTGGCGCGCCGGAGGGCTACGCGGATTGGGGCCAGATGATAAGCTTCGCCCGCAACTGGCTGCTCGGCACCGCCGGGAACCCCCTGGAATACTGGTATACAGTTATCTACCCGGGCCTAGTTATAATCCTGTTTGTTTTGGCATGGAACCTCATCGGGGATGCATTCAGGGATATCCTGGATCCCAAGATACGGGCGTAAGGTCGGCCTTTGTGCGGAGGCGGAGCTAAGTGCAGGTTCCTTAATTTGTGCCAGTTTACCAGCACGTTCCGGGACTTACGGTGTTGCGCTCTGGGGACGGCGCGCTTGCGGCGCGCCTCCGTTGAAATTTGGCGCGAGGGCCTTGCCAAATTTCAAAGGCCCCGTCGCGCAAACACCGTAAGTCCCGGAAAAGCAGCGGTAATCTGCGAACTCGCACTTAGTGTCCCTATTTCAGCGCCAGGCTGATGAGCCAGCCGAATATCCCGAGCGTGCCCAGGATAATGGCTATGAGGAACAGGATCAGGCCCCATTCGCTCGATGCAGACACCGGCTTCTGGGCTTCATTCTCGAGCTCTTCACGGTTTTTCATATATGGCTTCCCCTCTCTGTTATCCTTTTTCAGCTTAGCCTAGATTGGCCTAGCCTAGCTTTCCCTAGTTTCGATCTGCTAGGTAGCCTCAACCAGCCTCATATCGCAGGATGTGAGGCATGTGAGATCTAGGATGTGAAAACGGAGAAGAGGGGCCAGCCTTTATACCTGCTCCCGTTGCATGAAGGAGTGAGCAATGCTGCGAGGAAAACGGCTGACACGCGGCCACCTTCGGGCTCCATGACTGTCCCCCTGAGCTCCGGCTGGAGCTTGACCTTTTGATCCTGGAGCCTGAGCGGAGTCCAGGTCCGCAGCGTAAGCGTCCCTTGCGGCAGCTCGTTTTCACGGCATGAGTTTGTCAACGCGGCGGCGGAGCTCTGTGGGCTTGAGACAATGGTAATATGAGGGACGCTGAGGTCCTGGGGACGGTAGCCCTCCGATATGGAGTTACTCAGGGGGGCCATGCCCCAGACCAGGACGATGCAGAAAAGCGCTATGAGGATGCCCCTCATGCTCTTGCTGAGCCTGCCGGCCCGCATGAGGCTATTGATGGACCCAGTGGGAGGATTTATTTTTATATCGCCAGAATCAATGCCTGATCCGGGATTAACCCTCGAGCTCGCTGCCACGAATCTATCACCCGCGCCGTCCAAATTATAACGTCTAAATTGCAAATTGGAAAGGATAAAAACGGGTCGGAACAGCGCTAATCTGATTATAACATACCATCAAACTTAATGGCACTATTATTGCAGATGATGATATGATGATCGATGATGATCGCCCTGATACCCGTTTGAGCGCTCAAGCGGTTCATTGCACCAGGTTACATCCCGTTGGCCCAAGTCAGCTCCCATGACTCTGCTGGATCATCTCGGAGAAACATGGATCGAGTTGTCGCTTATCGGGGAAGACTCATTTCTCAGCACGGTTGTATTCGAGAGCGTATTCCAGCACAGTCGTATTCCAGCCAGAGACCTGTAATGAAGGCCGTCCCACCACGCCTTTAGTTTTCCCTGATGTGATTTCCCCTGGCACGATCGAAAACTGGAACACCTCGGATTCACCTGGTAGGATTGTAACATAGTTCCTTTTATAGAAGACCTCATCGCATAATTCCGGTGTTTCGAGAACCACGAACATCGCCGGACTTTTACCGGTATTCGCAACTTCCATTAAATACGCTTGCTCAATTGAGCTGCCGGATCCTCGGCCGGTTTGTTCGCGTATGATCTTGTTGATCTGCAGCTGTGTCTTGGGGGCTTGCAGCAGCGGCTGGAGTGGATCAGTCTCTTTACTCGAAAAAACATATGTAGTTGAGTTTCTGACCTGCTGGGCCTCATTCCAGATTTGCAGGTGCAAAAGAAAAACATCCTCGAAGGCTACGGGGATCTGCCACTCAACAGGCCCGATGTCATACGCGCACTCTTCGCAGGTAATCAAGTCGACTTCACCGGAGTTGTCCACGTATGATCTGCCTTTGAGGTCAGTTATGGAATACGCGTAGGTGTATCTGCCTCCCGGTAATCCCGGGCCCGTGTTTATCCATAGATCGGCGCTGAATGTCTCAGCCGGTTTCCACACGAGCTTTTCATAGGAGGCCCCCAGATACACGCTCGAGTAACAGTCGGCGACCCAATAATAAGCCATCTTTGGTACCGTATAGTAGTCTATTGCGGAAGTACATACGGCGTTGGGCCAGGGTTCGTTGAATTGCCAGGGGATTGTCCCCGAACACCGGAACTTGCGCCGCATGTTGGAAGCTATAGCATATCGGAGCCCCTCGGCCTGGATGATTTGGGATGCCTTCACGAACATATCGATCTCGTGTAGCTCGCCAAAGAGTTCTTCGAGTTGTTTCCTGTGGTCCCACCAGTCGCCACCGTGATGATGCCATGACGGGTTGGAGTTGTCGGGTGGCCACATGGAGGCATCTTCCAGGAATCGCCTGAGCGACCCCGTCGAGGTGGCACCCGGGCAGCCAAGCTCGCTGTGGAACAACGCCTTGTTGCTATTGTAAAGATAGTAATGCTCATGCGCACCCAGGTAGTGCCAGGGCCCGTGTACGTCATGTACTTCAGCATGCTTCTTTACGATATCTCGCGTGAGGGTAAACACAGGGCCGGTTGGAGAGCTCGGAAAAAACGGCCTGTCAGGATCCAGCTCGGTGACTGTTGTTTGCAGAGCAGCTATCACAGGTTCATCGCCTGTGATTGGGATCTGGTTCTCATCCATAAGTTCGTTTCCGCCGCACCACGCCACAAGGGACGGGTGGTTCCGCCTCAACGGGATTATCCCTCGGGCCTCTCGAACGAGCATTTCTATGTATTCGGGGTCGCTGGAGGGCATATTGTCCAGGCCAGAGCTTGACAAGATGAATTCCTGCCATACCATTATTCCGTTCCGATCACAGGCGCGGTAGAATTCCTCTTTTTCGATGAGGCCGCCGCCCCATACCCTCAGGAGGTTGACATTGGCGCTTCTGGCGAGTTCAATCAGCCTTTTATACTTTCGGCTCAGATCTCGCCCATACAGTTGATCGGCAGGAACCCAGTTCCAGCCTCGCACAAAAGTCCTCTTTCCATTCACAACGAATGTGTATGCTCGAGCGTTTTGGGGTGCATTGTCATTCGGTATGACTTCAATCTTACGTATGCCAAATTCGTCGGTACGCTGATCGAGAACCTCGCCGTCGGCATCGTAGAGTATGATTTCAGATTCATATAAGTTCGGGTCACCCATGCCGTTCGGCCACCACAGTCTCGGGCGCTCGATCAAGTGTTCGATAGTCAGTTCGCTTCTTGATGTAGTTTCCTCCGGGCTGCACTCCACGACCTTGTTGGATATGGTTTGGCCCGAAAACTTAATGCGGCTTTCGAGCCGCACCCCGTCCAGGGTGCTGGCACCGGTCCGGCCGGTGGCGGCCACACGAGCTACTATTCTGATAGTGGCTTGTCCGAGGCTTTCCGCCAGAAATGATCGCACCCAGAGGTCTTCGATCGACGCTTCATCGTATACAACCAGCCTCACAGGTTTCCATATGCCCAGCGGGACGAGCCTTGTCGAGAAATCCCACCCATACGCCATGCGACATTTATGTGTCCTGACCCTGCTTGTGTAACCTATCTGCGGGTACTCATCAGGTGCAGCTTCTATTGCTACATAAAGAATATTGTCCTCGCCTGGCTTGATAAAATCCGAGATGTCGAACTCTACGGGAGTAAACATTCCCGTGTGTTCCCCCAGCTTCCGGCCGTTCAAGAAGAAATGGGCCGAGTAATCTATCCCCTCAAAACGGAGGCCAACCTTCCGGCCGGCCAAATCACTCCCTAAACGGAAGCGCTTTTGATAGACCCAATCCCTCTCCGATACCCATTCGGCTTTTCTGCTGTTGAGCTCGAAGCAGGGGTCTTCTATCATTCCTAGTCGCAGCAGATCGGTCTGGACGGTCCCGGGGACTGAGGCCGGATACCATGAGCCATCCAAACCTGATCCGTCACATCCGTCATTGTCATTCGCGTAGACCTTTTGATAATCCCATGCTGCTCCTACAAAGCCTTTCAAACGCCAACCTGTACCTGACAGATCGATTACCTGCTTCATTAATACCTATTCCTCCCACCATACCGACGAGATGTGCTTCTTCTCCTGGACAATGTGCGAGAGCTACTCAATTACTACCCTTGAAAAATACCCTCATGCTCATACACGCGGGGACGTTTTCATCCTTTGCTGGTGCCGCGGGAAGCGGTAATTTAGTTCCCATCTGTTCTCGTTCTCATCTGTTCTTGCATCTAACGCAGCTTTCCCGCTCCACCAGGTTGACACAGACCACTGTCCGTGAAGGATGGACATTTCGCCCGCTCATGAGCTCCTCCAATCTGACCACAGCGAGAGCACCGATCTCCTCCTTGTGGATTCTCATGGTCGTAAGCGGCGGTTCCGAATGGATGGCTATGTCAACATCATCGAAGCCTATCACCGATATATCATCCGGGACGCTCATACCGGAAGAGCGTACTGCC
Organism: Bacillota bacterium; assembly: GCA_013178125.1. Classification (NCBI taxonomy): domain Bacteria; kingdom Bacillati; phylum Bacillota; species Bacillota bacterium. Next base: position 13,781 of record JABLXJ010000018.1, read on the forward strand.
TTTATGGCACCGACCGCCAGATGATCGTTCGCGCCGAAAATGGCGGTGGGCATGTTCTTGGTCCTCTCCAGCATCCTTTTCATGAGCAGCATGCCGGTTTCCACGGTGGCCTCGAGCTCTCTATCTGCAACGATAATGTCTGGATCCGGTTCGATTCCAGAGTTTAGGAGAGCCTCCCGATAGCCGTAAAACCTATGTAGTATGCTGGGATGTCTCATGTTTGCGCCGACGAATCCTATATGTCGGTGGCCCAACCCTATCAGGTAATTGACTGCCTCAAACGCTCCATCGAAATTATCGATTTCTACACGGTTCATCCTTTTATCGACGATGTTACAGTCTACGAATACCGCAGGGTATTCGAGTTCCACAACACGCCTGAAGAAGGCTTTTGTGGTCTGTGCCGCCACTATCACCCCGTCGACTTTCCCTTGATCGAGAAAACCGGTAGCCTCTTCTTCGGAACTTGTTATTGTCAGCATAAAGTGATACCCATCCTTTTTAGCCTGAGCCTCTGCACCTTTAAAGATTTTCGTATAGAATAATTCTTGCGGCGAGAAGCCTTTGCCGTCGATCAAAAATGCGAGGTTTCCGGTTCGTCGGGAGAGTTGGTTTATATTATTGGGTTCATAGCCTAGATCCCTCATGACTTGGATAATATGCCTTCGCGTGTTATCGCTCACGAGTTCCGGTTTGTTCAAGGCCCGTGAGACTGTGGACTTGGCAACCTTGGCCTTTTTTGCGATATCTTCCAGTGTGAGTCTCATCAACTGCGTTCCTTTCATTCATTTATTTACTCGGCACAGTTATTTATTCAACATTCATTTATAAACCCCATACTCCCTGGCCGTTCGTATAAGCGTACGTATATTCTCCTCTGGCGTGTCCCTGCCGCACTGATCACCGGTAGAAAGGATAAACCCGCCACCGGCAGCGGCGTTGTCGATGGCCTGTCGTGCGGCTCTCTCTACATCCGAGGGGGTCCCTTTGAGCATGACATCGGTGGTGTGGATATTGCCCATGAGACAGAGTTTATCACCGTAAAGCTGTTTGAACTCCCGCAAGTTTGAGTCCCCCATCGGCGGGATCTCGAGCGGATTGATGTAATTTAGATTTGTTTTTTCATAGGCCGACTTGACCACGTGGGCTTCCTTCCCACAAGAGTGGACGCCGGAGATGACACCAGCTTCCTTGCACATCTTGGTAATTTTCTCCAATGTTGGCAAGGTAAATTTATCCCATAATTCTGGTGATTGCAAGGTGATGCTTCCGCTTCCGACGGTTAAGATATGGTCAACACCTGCATCTATCGCCATTTCACATCGACGCAGAGCATTTTTCTCATGTACTTCCCGGAGTTCCTCGAATCTGTCCGGGTGATCATAATAGGCGTATGTGAGCGCTTCGAGGTTTCCGTCGAAATAGTCAAGCCATGTATGAAACCCCGGACATTCAATGAACGTTCCAAGAGGTCCAAGCTCCCCCAACTCTGCCCTCTGTTCTTCCAAGACGCTAGAGTCGTAGTCGAGAATCTCGGGGAATAGTGCGAGAAGTCGGGGGAAATCTTGATCAAAATCCTTCACGACTTTAGACGTCTTGGTGGGGGGATCAGCCACATAATAAGTCACTGTTTCGGTGAGGTCCCCTGCCGGAGTCTCGAAGACTCTTTCCTCTATCCATCTGCTTTTTGTCTTTTTGAGGCTCAGTCTCCTTGGTTTGATTGGATACGGCGTCAGGTATTCGATGTAACCGTCTATGAACCAAGCGTCGAAGTCGTAATATCTCACGGCGTCAATATATGCTTTCCACAGCGGGGGATTCTCGTTAACATAAATTTCCCAAAACGGCTTTCCAGTCAGTTTACAGGGGATCATATTGGAAATATCGGGCGCAACCGGGATCATGTCCGGCTGCCCGTTTCGCATGGCAGTCATCATGCGTTCCCTCGAAGTCATTTTCTTCTTAGTTGTCATTTATCATCATCACCACATTCTGTGTAAAGCCGTTTACAATGAACATTACTATATATATCTTAAGTGAACATTGCTATATCCTAACTTACGCCACCCTCAACCCTTGACTGCCCCAGCGGTCATCCCCTTGATCAGCCTATCCTGCAGTATCATGTAGATGACCATGCTCGGTATCATGGCAATCGACACAGCGGCGAGCGTTTCAGACCACTGGACCGCGTACCTCCCCGTAAACCTCAGGATCCCGAGGGGCAGTGTCTGTTCGGTGTTTCTCGATAGGAAAACGAGGGCGAACAGGAGCTCATTCCACACTCCAAGGAAGCTGAATATCGATACTGTGGCTATAGCGGGCAGGCTGGTCGGCACTATGATTCTCAAGAAGAGTTGTGGCACCGAACAGCCGTCTATAACCGCTGCTTCCTCAAGCACGCTCGGGATGGACCTCATGAAGTTGGTAAGAATGAAGATGGATACGGGTAGATTGAACGCTATATACGGTATAGCCAGGGCGAACCTCGCGCCCAAAGAATTGATGATGGGTTGCATGCTGATGTAAAGCGGTATGATCGTGGAATGAACCGGTATCATGATTCCCATGAGGAAGAAGGCAAGGGCGAGGCCGGAGAACCTCCATTTCATCCTACTGATGGCGTAAGATGCCATAAGAGATACGACCAGAGATACGCTCACGGCGATGGCAGATAGCATCACGCTGTTAAACAAGTTGTACTTAAGTTGATGTTCATTCCACACCTTTTCATAGACGCTCGCGTCGAAACCTCGTGGGAACCCCCAGGGATTTTGGAAGAACTCCTCGCTATCTCTCAATGAACTTATGATCGTCCACGCGATCGGATAAATGACTGTCACTGCCAATGCAATGAGCAGCCCATAGATTATAAGCTTTTTTAGTAGCTGCAGTCTGAGGTTGAATCTGATCTCACGCGCACCCGACGTGTGGGCTCCCCGAACCGGGACATCTCCCGACATTGCTTCCCCGCCTCCTCAAAACTCGACCGGATTCTGCGCGAACAACTTGTTTAATATAACCGTGAGTGCGATGCATAACACCAAGAGAACGACTGAGATAGCGCTCCCGTAACCGTATTCCATCTGGGTAAATGCCTTCTGGTACATCTGGAGCGCAAGCACATCCGAAGCGTGTGCCGGCCCTCCCCCGGTCAAGACGTATATATTATCAAACGCCTTTATAGAGCTCGTGGTTATAAGCACAAGGCTGATCTTAACAAACGGCTTCAGCAGGGGAAATGTGATGTAACGTATCATTTTGAACCCGGTAGCGCCTTCGATCTCTGCTGATTCGAATATGGAATCCGGAACTGAAGTAATACCGGTGAGAAAGATTACCATGTGATAGCCGAACCACTGCCATGCCACGCTGACTATGACTGCGTAAAGGGCAAATCTCGGGTCAGCGAGCCAAGTGTGCGTCAAACGCTCCAACCCCAGTCCTCTGAGGGCAGTGTTAAGAATTCCCATATTCGGGTGATATATAAATTGCCAAAGCAGGCTCACCGCTGCCGCCGAAATGGTACACGGCAAGAAGTAGACATTTCTAAAGAGCTTCGTAAGCTTGCCGAGTCTTACTACAACGCTGGCTAATAGGAATGCCAGGGGTATTTGCAGCAGTATCGAGCCTATGGTAAACACAAACGTGTTTTTTAAAGCAGTAAAGAAGATGTAGTCTCTTGTAAACAACCGGGCGAAATTGTCTAGGCCAACGTAATACAGTTTGCCGACGATATCCCACTTGAAGAAGCTATAAACGACCGACTTCACAATCGGATACGGTATGACTGCACTGTAGAGAAACAGGGCTGGAGCCATAAAAACGAATATCAGAAGCTTGTTACCCAACATCTTCTGCATATCACAATTCCACCTCAGTGGGTTATTTTAAACGTTCCGGGGGCCTAAAAACCCCCGGAACATGTACCATCTGGTCTAGTTCGGTCTCCTTAGTTGGATTATCTCATACTCTGTGCTATCCGTTCAAGCTGGGCGAGGGCCTTTTCTGGTGAAACACCCGCATAAAGTAATTGCGTGGTATTGTTGAGTTCTTTACCCAATGCCGGACCCAGGGGAACGTCCCACGGATACATAGTCCCGGTGGCCGATGCGAACGCGTTCAAGGCCTCGACCTGGATTGGATTCGCCTCGGCGGGGTCAATGGACACCTTGGTTGTCGGTATGAAGCCGAGCTTGGCGAACTTGCGCTGGCGCTCCGGCGAGAATATGAACTTGAGGAATTCAACTGCGACATCTTTGTGCTGCGAATTCTGTCCTATCGAGAATGCAACATTCGGTATGATGAGATAGTGCTTGCTGCTTCCCTTTCCGCCTTTGATATCTGGGAGGTTGAATATACCAAACCCGTCGACGCCCATCCTTGAAGTCAGGCCGGCGATCTCCCACGTGCCCATGAAATACATGGCGGCTTTGCCGTTGATAAACTTGGCTCTCGCCTCTTCGGGCGGTATGCCGTTGACGTCCGGCTCGAACGCACCCATCTTGATCCATTCCTGTAGCTTCCTTCCCGCCTCGATAAAGGGTGTGTCGGTCCACTTGCCGGTGCCTTCCATGACGGTGGCGCGATAGGCCTCTAAACCGCCAATGCGCTCGGCCAGCATCATATAGGGTATCGTGCCAATCCAGATTTCCTTGTTCCCGAGGGCTATCGGGATGATTCCGTTGGCTTTACAGACGTTGATTATGCGGAGAAAATCTTCGTATGTCTCAGGTTTCGAGAGCCCCAATTTTTTGAAGACCTTTTTGTTGTAAAAGATGAACTCTCCATCAAGCGTCGCGGGTATTCCGTAAACTCCGCCGTTAAAAGTGGTGGATTGAAGCGGTTCCTTTTGAAGGAAGGCTGCAAATTTGGGGTCCTTCTTGAACTCCTTGCTAAGGTCGTAAAGCCGTCCCGCTTTCGCAAACGGCTCCATCCGGCCGAGGGTCCATCCCTGAAAAACGTCCGGGGTATTGCCGGCAGCCATCATAGCGGTGATTTTGGTCAAGTATTCGTCGCCTGTGGCATTGGAGATCACGTTGAATTTTACGTTCTGATGCGACTTCTCGAACAGGGCGACGTTTTCATTCATCCAATCACGTAGGAGATCATCCTCCTGCCCTGAATTTTGATACATTACTGTTAGGGTCACGGGTTGTGCAAATGTAAAGACGCTCAACAAAGATACCCCCGTAAAGAGCACGGCAAACAACAACACTACGGCCTTCCTAGACATTATCGGGACCTCCTTCGGAAATAGATTTCCATGCCTCGTGGCACCGTGGCACCGTGGTGCCGCATGCCAGCATGGATGGCTACCTGGAGATTTTTCCCTAAAACTGAGATTCGAGCGGCAAAGACGTTTGTGCTGAGCGAAGTCACCATGTTCTGTCCCTATCATCGCCTCCTTTGAATCATGTGAATTCAGAGGAATTACGGGTAGAGATTGAAACGATGTGCCACGAATGTATCACAACATAGTGCGCTAATTTCGCAACATATTGCACAACTAAATATTCTATAAATGAAACGAAGTTTCCTGCTTGCTGACGGAGATTTTTTAAGAATTTGTATCGCAATGGCAGCGGGTGGAATCTACCGCGATATTCATCCTAGCTTCGTCCTATGTGAGTGTTCGAAGATTACCGCCACTTTTCCGGGGGTTGCCGGTGTTGCGCTCCGGGGACGGCGCGCAAGCACCGTAAGTCCTGGGACGCGCTGGTAAACTGGCATAAATTAAGGAACCTGCACTTAGCTTCGTTCTAGCATTTTCAACGTTTCAATTGGTTTCATTGCACCAGGAGCGAAAATGTGGTAAATTTAAATTGAAGGCTATCTGTTGGTGGCCCTGAAGGTTGTCCACCAATGGCGTTTTTGTTGGTGGGTCGGTGGCGTTATTGATGTAAATGGATGGGGCAATGTAGTAGCCTGCTTTCGGAGGGAGTGCGAGTATTATGGGCTTGTTCGCCAGGTTGTTTGGTTCGGCGGCAGGGCAGCCTGCGAAGAGCAAGGCTGCAGGGGCCCCGGCAGGTAGTAGCGACCGCAACGCCGTCTGGGTCTATGTAAAATGCAAGAAATGCGGAGAGATTATTGCGTTGAGGCTACGCAAGACCGATGAGATCCAGCGGGATTGCGATGGTGTGTGTTCGGCGCCGGGGGCGGTATTCTTTGTTAGAAAAGAGGTCATGGGCACCAGGTGCTTCAATAGAATAGACTTGCTAGTCGAATTCGACGCGAACTACAGGGCGGTGGGCAGCAAGATCACAGGCGGCGAGCTCGCATCGCGCGAGGAGTATCTTGCGCAGGCCGAGGCGCAGGCAGAAGGGTAGCGAGCCGGCAGTGAAGTGAGAGCTGGCAGTGGGTGGATTGGCTGAACCTCCCCATGGCTAAAGCCAGGGGGTTCTGCGGAACTTGGCAATGGTATCAACCACATCATTCGCCAGGTCAACCGTTTCGCGGGCAGCCTTCTGATTATAAACCTGCGCAGGGATGCTATCGGGAAGACCGTTTGGGTATCGGGTGGGAATATAATAGCCATCCAGGATCGCCAATGCGCTGCGTTTATCCTCTATCCTCTTGTCATATTCGCCTGTCTTCTCTCACTCAACGCGTTTACGGAGTGCCCCAAAACTAGCAATTCGCCCTTCGCATAAAGGAAAGCCTTGATTGCTTTCTCGGCCACTCGCTGAGCCAGAAAGCAGGCAATATGATATCCGCCTTCTTCAGCTAACCTATGAGCCCATTTGAGATCCTCTCGTGCCTGGTCCAGCCACCGCCTGGCCTCTTCAATCGGTGATTTCCTCATAAAGAACCTCTCCTTCTGAAAGTGCCTTCTGAATAAACGGCCTCCCTTGCACCCTTTCCCATTCCTCAGGGGTGTAAACCAGGATATCGGCTGCCACGCGGGGCGCGAGCTGTCTGTAAAGCCACCCTGTGCGTTCAATAAACGGCAGTTCGCTGTCGAGGATCACAAGAAGGTCCAGGTCAGTGAAGAGGTCAGCCCTTCCCCTGGCATAGGATCCGAAGAGAATTACCTTCTTTGGACTATTAATTATGGTGTGGAAGGCTTTATTGTTGGTGTCGTTCTGGTGTCAGTGTTATCTGGACTTCTTTTTATGGGTGTACTTTGCCGTGGGTGTACCTACCATAAATTTTCCGCCACCTAAGGAGGATTCAGATAAGCCCCGTCGAAATGAACTAATGCAAGGGCAATTGTTCAAAATCGGGTGGTTTTGCCTATCAACCGGATCTATTACGATCTATTACGGAGTAGACCCCCATGCTGCGGTTCGACGCCACAGAGAATGAAAGTGTCTCTGGAAGTAATTGGGTCATTTCTAGGCTACGAAGTATTGTTGAAATACGAAGTATCATTGAAATATAAGGAGTGATCTCCGACATGTCAGTGATGGATTCATTTAAACTTACCGGTAAAGTCGCTATCGTCACAGGGGCCGCCCAGGGGCTCGGTGAGGCTATGGCACAGGCACTGGCGGAGGCCGGCGCCGATATCGTTATAGCCGATATAAATGAGGACCTGGCTCGCTCTACGGCCCGGAGGCTCTCTGACGCGACCGGCAGGCAGTGCATTGCAATCAGGGCCGATGTTACAAACGAATCAGACGTGGACGCCATGGTCAAGGCCACCCTGGACAGGTTTGGCAAGATAGATATCCTGATCAACAACGCAGGCATAGTCAAGCACATCCCCGCCGAGGATATGAGCATGAAGGACTGGAATGATGTAATCAACCTCAATCTATCTGCTGTCTTCCTCTGCTCGCAGCGCGTTGGACGCCATATGATCGAACGGAAGCGAGGGTGCATAATCAATATTGCTTCCATGTCAGGGCTCATCGTCAATACCCCGCAGCCCCAGGTATCATACAACGCATCGAAGGCGGGAGTCATCATGATCACGCGGTCCCTGGCCTCTGAATGGGTAAAGCACGGCATCCGCGTGAATGCCATCGCCCCCGGTTACATGGAAACGGCGATGACCAGGGAGATCCTCAAGACGGAAATGGCCACCAGGTACTGGATCGGCATGACGCCAATGAACAGGCCGGGCCAGCCGTCGGAGCTCGGAGGGGCCGTCGTCTACCTCGCCTCGGATGCTTCATCCTTTACGACGGGGCACGTTCTGGTGGTTGACGGCGGATATACTATATGGTAGAGAGTGGTAGGGGATAGGATAGATCCTTCGCTAGGCTGATCGGTATATTCGATATAGGCTCTCTGCCTCTGATAGTCTCTGCTCCCCCAGCATGCGCATGATAACTTCCTTGGCAAGTTGCCCGTAGAGATGCCAAGATTCTAGGCAGTTAGGCATTCATCCTGCCAACTTTGCTGCCATCTTGCCTCCGCCTACGGGTAAGCTTGCCTACTTTCTTGGCAGACCCCCATGCCGCTACGCAGCACCATCAGGTAGAGGAAAATCCTCTGATGCGGGTGGAGCTATTTTCAGGGCAGACGCCCATGCCGCCTTCAGCGGCACCACCAGGGAATGAAAATGGTCTTAGCTGGGGTAATGTCTATTTTCTAGGTAGGCTGCGCGCAGAGATGCCAAGATCCTTAGCAGTTTCGCCTCACCCACGGGTTAGCCTGCTAAATTTCTTTGCAGGGTGGGAGGCAGCCTGCCAAGTTTCTTTGCAGGTCCGACGCAGCGGGTGTGGCGCAGAGCTGCCTAGTATTCAGAGTCATAGGATGTAGTTAGGCAACGTTTCAACGTTTTTCCATAATTGACATTACTGCGAATAAGATATATATTATGAATATAGGCTTGCCCTATTAAAACCCCAAACTATATCAATTTCAATTTAAGGGAGGTTTCGAGATGAAGAGGTCAAGAGCATTGGTAATGTGGGTTGTGATCGCATCACTGGCTCTCCTGGTAGTTGCCGGGACATCTGTTCTGGCGAAGACCCCTCCCAAGTACAATTTTGTGTTCCTCTGTCACGGTGGAGAGGAGAATATCTTCTGGGCCACGGTTTACAAAGGCTTCAAAGATGCGCTGGAGAAGTACGGGTGCACCGGGGTCATGTATCGCCCCCCGAAGGAAGGAGACTTGGAATTTCAGCTATCCACCTTTAAAGCTGTGCTCGCCCAGGAGCCTGATGGCATAATAACCACTATTCCCCACCCGACAATGTTTGACGATGTTGTCAAACAGGCCATCAGCAAGGGCATACCCGTAATCGTATCCAATACTGACGACCCTGAAGGGGCCAAGGGTAACGCGCGGCTCTCATATATCGGCCAGAGGCTGGAGGATGCAGGCTATAATCTTGCCAGGTCCGCAGTCAGATATTTCCCATCCGGCCCGCCGAAGCCATTGAACGTGTTAATAGGCATCGAGGGCCCCGGCCTCGTCTGGGCTGAGTTGCGATCCAAGGGTATAACGAAGTTCTTTGATGAATACGGAGCCAAGTATGAGAGGCTCGACATTTCCATGGACAGGTCCACGCAACACTCCAGGTTCATGGGCTACCTCAAGAAGCACCCGGAGGTCAACATGATCCTCACGGTTGGCACTGGGTCTGCCGGAGCCCGCCTCGCAGTCGAGAGCCTGGGATACAAGCCCGGACGTATCGTGATCGGCGGCTTTGACCTGATACCCGAGATACTGGATGGGATTGAGGCTGGGTACATACATTTGACTGTCGACCAGCAACCCTACCTCCAGGGCTATCTGCCCGTAGTGCAGCTTTATCTCATGAAGACCTACGGGTTGAGCGCCTGGGATGTCGATACCGGCCTTGCTATCGTCGACAAAGACGATGTCAAGACGGTGCGGGAGCTTTCAGAGAAGAGGATCAGGTAAAGGATAAGGATCAGGTAAGATTCTAAGATCAGGACAAGGATCCAATCAATGGAATCCCCCTGTGGTCCGCCGCTGATTCGCCGGTTCGTCATTCCCGCCTACCTGCCTATATGGGCCACAGGGGGCCCTGCTTGCGAGGAGAAGATGACATGAATGGAACACCGCTTGCTGGAAGAGCCCCTGTGGCGCCCGTGTTGGTCAGGAAGCTCAGAGGGATCCTTCATATAAAGGAGACGAGCAGCTTCATAATGCTGCTGGCAGCCATTCTCTTATTCTTCTTGCTTTCGCCCAGGTTTTTGAGCCTCAACAATATCGCCGTCATCCTGGAGGCGCTCCCCGAGGTTGGAATTCTGGCCGCCGGTGTAACCGTCCTCATGATCTCGGGCGAATTCGACCTATCTGTGGGATCGGTCTTTGCTTTCTGCCCGGTCGCGATGGTGAGCCTGGCGGATGGCGGCCTGAATGTGTGGCTGGCCATGCTCGTCTCGCTGGCGCTCTGTTGTTGCATAGGCGCATTCAACGGGCTCGTAACCTTGAAGATCAAGATCCCCTCCTTCATAACCACCCTGGGTGGCATGATGTTGTGGCGTGGAATAGTCCTCCTGATAACTGAGGGTTTTCCCCCGGAGTTCCCGTCTGAGGCCCTTACCCTCAGGGCTGTGCTGGTTGGCCAGTTGGGCTTCATACGACTTTCGCTTCTTTATTTCATAGCCTTGGTATTCATCTTATGGGTGATGCTCGAGCGGACCAGGTTTGGGAACTGGGCGTTTGCTACGGGTGGAAACCCTGCAACTGCGAGAGTCCTGGGTATAGACCCCAGGGCGATCAAGCTCCGCACCTTCATCCTGACATCGTTCCTGGCGGGCCTCAGCGGGCTCATTCAAGCCTCGAGGCTCCGGGCTGTCCTGCCCTCAGCGGGGCAGAACTACGAGCTTGACGCGATCGCTGCCGCAGTCATCGGGGGAACCCAGTTGACCGGCGGCGTCGGGAGCGTTATAGGTGGGGCGGTCGGGGCCTTACTCATCAGGATTATCGATAACGGCCTGGTCATGGCGGGGGCACCGGGTTACTGGTTTCGTGTATTTATTGCAATTGTTCTCATACTGGCGGTGATTCTAAATACCGCCATCAGGGAGAAAGCGCAGAAGATGAGGTGTTAATTAAATTGTGAGGCTTCCTGTGTGAGGGTGAGGCCTCCTGCGTCGGGTTTCTGTGTCACAGCCCTGAATCTGAGGATGATGCGGGGGTCGGATGATATGTCGGATGATGCGCAGGATAGGATAATGATGCGGGATAGAATAATGATAGAGATGCGGAACATTCACAAGTGGTTCGGCAGGGTCTGCGCGCTGAGGGGCGTGGACTTTCGCGTAGGGTATAGCGAAGTCGTCGGCCTCGTGGGGGATAACGGGGCGGGTAAGTCCACCCTGATAAAGGTGTTGTCCGGTGTCTACCCTCCCGATGAGGGCGAGATAATTTTCGAGGGACGCGTGGTGCGTTTTTCATCCCCGAGGGACGCCATGGAGGCGGGCATAGAAACAATCCACCAGGAGACAGCGCTCGTGGACACGATGGACGTCAGGAGAAACATATTCTTGGGGAGGGAGTTGACGCGCCGTATTGGTCCCATAGAATTGCTGGATCTCAAGCAGATGGCAGAGGAATCAGCCCGTGCCCTCCGGGAAGTCGGCCTCGAGCTGAGGTCTGCGGCGGCAAGCGTAAGGGAGCTGTCGGGGGGCCAGAGACAGGGCGTAGCCATCGCCAGGGCTATGTATTTCAAGACCAGGCTCTTGATCCTGGATGAGCCCACGAATAACCTCTCTGTGAAGGAGTCTAACAAGGTCCTGCAATACATACAGGATCTCAAGCGGCAGGGAATATCAAGCATCTTTATAACTCACAACCTCCATCATGTTTATCCCGCCGCTGACAGGCTCGTAGTGCTGAAACACGGTGAAAAGATAGCCGATGTGAATAGGGAGGATACTTCAATAGAAGGGCTTACTCGCCTCATGATCGCCTGATGCTGATGCCTATGCTGATGCTAAGTGCAGGTCCCTAAATCTGTGCCAGTTTACCAGCACGTCCCAGGACTTACGGTGTTGCGCTCCGGGGACGGCGCGCTTGCGGCGCGCCTCCGTTGAAATTTGGCGCGAGGGCCTTGCCAAATTTCAAAGGCCCCGTCGCGCAAGCACCGTAAGTCCTGGAAAAGTGGCGACAATCTTTGAACATTCACATAGTGCTAATGGAAAGTGGTCGTCTGCGGAAATTCGTCGGCAGGCAGGATGTATGTAAATGTAAGAGAAGAAGTAAGGTAAGAAGGGTATGGGTGCGGTCCTCCAGGGTTCCCGCACCCATATTTTTTGCCTGCTGGTTTGAGGTTTGATTTTGCGCACAAAATAGGCGGGGAATAAAAAATATGAGGGAACAAACGGGAGCCTATTGACTTATGTTAGGGGACCACATATAATGAATTTAGAAGCCAGACCCCACCCCTGGGGGAGGGGCCCAAAATTGGCAGGGAATCTATCGCGTCATCCCGACCCCAACGCTGATGGTGAGAAAGGAGGCGGGCCGGTGAAGGAATTTGAGGAAGGCGAGAACCCGGCGGGATCCCATGGCATGGAGGGAATCGCTGATGCTTCCGATGCTGCATATGCGGCGGCGCGCGACGAGTTGCTTCGCAGGCTCAAGACGATAAAGGGACACATAGCGGGGATCGAGAAGATGGTTGAGCATGGGCAGGATTGCACGGATGTGCTGGCCCAGCTTGCGGCCATAAAGTCTGCGATCAACAAGGTCCAGCTAAGCGTCCTCGAAAGCTATGCCCGGCAGTGCGTGCTCAACTCCATGGCAAGCGGTCGGGACGTGCAGGCCGAGATGCAGAGGATGATCGATACCATTTTCAAGACCCTGAGGTAGCTGCGGCAGGTTTCGGCTTTGTTATGGTTTGGGTTATGGTTCAGCCTTATTATGGGAGGGAGAAGGGGCTGTGGGACGATCAGCGAAACATGGGACGGAGGCGCGTAGAGTAAGTGCGGGATCCGGTCATCACCGGAGGAGGCTCATGCTCGTTGGGGCCCTTCTCGCAATCATTTGTGTTACCGGCATCTTGGGAGCGGCATACTATTTATCGAATGCTAAGATGAACGGCTCGGGGGCGTCCTCGGGCGCCACCCGTTCAGATAAGCCAGGTTCAAATGTGGAAGGAGGAAAAAACATGTCTCACCCCATCGAAGTGACAGATGCAACCTTTCAGTCGGAAATAAGGGCGTACAAAGGCGTGGCCCTCGTAGACTTCTGGGCTGCATGGTGCGGCCCGTGCAGGATGATGGCTCCAATTGTCTCGGAGCTAGCTGAGGATTACCAGGGAAAGGCCAAGATCGCAAAGCTGGACGTGGACGAAAATCCGGAGACGGCTTCGCGTTTCGGCATAATGAGCATACCAACCCTGCTCATCTTCAAGGATGGTCAGGTCGTGGACCAGGTCATCGGGGTTCAGCCCAAGGAAGCCCTGAAGCAGAGGCTCAACCGGTGGATTCAATGAACGAGTGACTTCCAAATGGAGGACATAGCGACGATAGAGGAGTCCTGAAGCAGGCCTGGAGTCCTGGAGCCTGGAATTCCAGCAGGCCATCAGGTGGGTAATGATGGTGCTCCCGGCAAGCTCGCCGGGGGCACCATGTCGTTGGGTCGCGTGTGCGATCCGGCGTGGCATCCGATAGCGATGTCGGCCTGGTAATGGTGCCAGCCTGGCGGTCTGGCGCCAGCGGCACCAGCCAGGGGCGTTAGCTGGAGCTCAGGATTCAGGGTCAAGAATTCAACTTCAAGAGCTATGGGAGGATGCCGCCGTCTCCTTGAGAGATGAAGAGCTCCCTCCCCCATCATCTGCTTTCATGCTCTCTTTATACTCTTTACTGCGGTGGTCTGTGGTGTAAAAGCCGGACCCTTTGAAGATGATATTTACGTTGGAGCTTATGAGCCTCTTAACGGGTCCGCCGCAGGTGGGGCAGGTTTTTAATGGTTCCTCGCTCATGCTCTGTAATTCTTCGAAACGCCCGCACTTCTTGCATAGGTATTCATAGGTAGGCATTTTGAAAGGATCCCTCCCGGACTATTCATGTCTTATTGATTGTTTGCTAATTGATTATAGCGGTGCGCTCACAAAATAATATAGTTAAAGAAACACTGGATGTCAAGAGAAGGGATATATGTCACTTGGTGTGAGATAGGTTAGGTCGGCAGGAGAAGGGTGAAAGGGCAGGGGGTCTGAGTTGGAGAGTCTCGGGGATGGCATTTACAGGCTGGTCGCAAATTACGGCTATATCGCGATCTTTATATGCCTTGCGATTGAAGGAACAGGCATGCCGGGCCCGGTCCAGCTGGTTTTCATGGCGGCGGGGTATCTCATAAGCAAAGGCCAGCTCGATTTCGCCCTGGTGGCTGTTATCGCAACCCTTGGCAATGTCACGGGCAACGCGGTTGGATACATGATAGGAGCAAAGGGTGGCAGGACTGTCCTCCGGAGGTATGGCCGCTATTTCAGACTTAGGGAGGAGCACCTCGATGCCGTTGAGGCGTGGTTTCAAAGCTACGGTCCCCCGGCGGCATTCTTCGCTCGCCTCTTCGGGATTCCAAGAACTCCCACAATCCTTGGTGCTGGAGTGGCCCGTATGAACCCGGGCCTCTTCCTGATCTTCTCGGGGCTGGGCGATTTTGTATGGAGCGTCTTCTGGACCTACGTGGGCGTCTTCTCGGGAACCTATGTGGCGCAGATTTTCGAGATCATGAGGCCATTTGAGGTTCTTATTATAGCGGCCCTGATCGTAGCTGTGGTGGCCATGCTTATTATAAGGTCCTTGAAATATACCCATCGCTAGCAGCCGGCAGCTAGGCTGGTAGCTGCGGCCAGGCTCCGACGGCCGGGGGCTCCAGAGGTTTATCCCCTCTTCTCCCGAAGCTATTCCCCGAGGTATGCCTTCTTCACCTGCTCGTTTTCTAGAAGCTCGCGGCCGGAGCCGGACATCGTAATTTTCCCCGTTTCGAGGACGTATCCGTAGTCAGCAAGCTTAAGCGCAGCCTTGGCGTTCTGCTCGATCAGAAGTATGGTGCGGCCCTGCTCGTGGATCTGCCTCAGGACATCAAAGACCTCGTTTACCAGCACAGGGGCGAGGCCGAGAGAAGGCTCGTCGAGCGCCAGGAGCCTTGGCCTCGACATCAACGCGCGACCTACGGCGAGCATCTGCTGTTCTCCTCCGGAAAGCGTGCCGCCCTTCTGGCGTTGGCGCTCCTTCAGGCGGGGGAAGAGGGAGAATACCCAGTCCAGGTCGCTGTAGACCTCATCCTTATCCGTCCGCGGATAGGCGCCCATCAGGAGGTTTTCCAGGACGGTGAGGTTGGGGAAGATCCGGCGTCCCTCGGGAGCCATGGCAACCCCTTTTTGGATCACGACGTGGGCTGGCTTACCCGTTATATCTTCATTCATAAGCCTAATGGAACCCTTTTGGGCCCTGATCAGTCCAGCTACGGCCCGGAGGGTGGTGCTCTTGCCGGCTCCGTTGGCTCCGATCAGCGTCACGATCTTGCCCTCGGGAACATTCATGGTGATCCCCTTCAGAGCATGAATACCGCCATAATAAACGTGTAGATTCTCAAGCCTCAGCATTATCGCGTTCCTCCTCGCCCAGGTAGGCTTCGATCACTCTCGGATTTGACTGGATCTCTATGGGCGTTCCCTCGGCGATCGATATCCCGTAGTCAAGGACCCTGATCCTCTCACAGATCCCCATCACTACTTTCATATCATGCTCTATGAGGAGAATGGTGAGCCCAAACTCATCGTGGATCTTTTGTATGAAGTCCATGAGCTGGCGCGTCTCCTCGGGATTCATCCCCGCCGCCGGCTCATCGAGCAGCAGGAGACGAGGCCTGGTGGCGAGGGCGCGGGCGATCTCCAGCCGTCTCTGCTGACCATATGGCAGCGCCCCCGCAATCTCGCTGGCCATATCGGAGAGCCCAACCCGTTCGAGCAATTCCATCCCGCCCTCATAAAACGTCCTTTCCTCGCGCAGATATCGCGGGCTGTGAAAAATGGCCTCCCAGAAAGAGGATTTAATGCGAGCATGATATGAGACGAGGACGTTATCGAGGACGGATAGCTCCGAGAAGAGCCGCACATTTTGAAAGGTCCGCGCTATGCCATATTTTGTTACCATGTCGGGCCTGGGGCCGGTGATATTCCTGCCCTCGAAGAATATCTCACCCCTGGTCGGTGTATATTGACCTGTGATTACATTGAATACCGTGGTCTTACCTGCGCCGTTCGGGCCGATCAAGCCCACCAGCTCCCCTGGCCGGATATCGATGCAGAAATCATTGACGGCTGTAAGGCCGCCGAATGCCACGGTAACGTGATTCATTGTCAGGATAGCTTCATTTTTTCGCTTTTCCATGTCGTCCCCACTCTCTTTCCTGTGCGTCCCAATAGCGAGAAGATCGTGTCCCATGTGAGCTCCTTCTTACCAAACAGGCCACGCCGGTAGAAAAGCATGGCTAATATAAGGAGCAGGGAGAACACCACCATACGCATACCAGCTACACCCGGCAGGTGTATGGGGCCGAGCTGTATGGGTGCCTCAACCGCCCGCAGCAGCTCCTGCAGGAAGGCAAACAGCACAGCGGTTATCGCTGAGCCGGTGATGCTTCCGAGCCCGCCCAGGACTATGATGATCAGGAGGTTGAACGTCATCGTAAACATGAAGAGGCTTGGGGATACGGTGGTTATGAGGGTGGCCAGCAGGCCACCAGCAACCCCGGCGAAGAATGCACTCACAGTGAATGCCAGCATCTTATGGAAGAAGACATTTATGCCCATCGCCTCAGCCGCTATCTCGTCCTCCCTGATTGCCTTCATGGCCCGGCCGTAGCTCGACTTGGCCAGGTTGCTCACCATTATGATGGAAAAGATGGCCCAGCCCCATGTCCACATGAGCGTCGAATACTCAGGGATCCCTTTGATCCCGAGTGCGCCGTTCGTGAGGGGGATAAGGTTGTTTGCGAGCACAAATATTATCTCCCCAAAGCCGAAAGTTGCTATGGCGAGGTAATCCCCCCTGAGTCGCAAGGTCGGAAAACCTATCAGAAGGCCTCCCAAGGCAGCTATCACGCCGCCGAGCAGGACAGCGATTACAAAAAGGCCTTGAGGCAGTGAAAATGAATTAAAAGGCCATATCAGGGGTTGGAGGAAATAGACCATCTGTTTCTGGGGGACCGGGAGGACGAGCAGGGCTACCGTGAACCCCCCGAGAGCCATGAAACCATTCGGTCCGAGTGAAAACTGGCCCGTTACGCCGTTTATAAGGTTATATGCAACGGCGGCCACTATATAGATGGCAGCCGTATTAAGGACCCGGATGTAATAGGCATTGAGGTGATTCTGCCCCCACCAGATGAAGAGGGCAAAAACCGCTATGCTCAGAACCGTGAGGGGCATCTGCCATTCCCTTTTCATCTTTGACATCACACCTTCTCCTTCAGGGTCTCACCGAGTATGCCTGTAGGCTTGACGAGCAGGAATACGATCAGGACTATAAAGACGAATGCATCCTTGTACCCTGAGAGGGCGGGGAAGAATGCAACAATCATGATCTCGATTATGCCTATTACCAGCCCTCCGATAGTCGCACCCAGGATGTTGCCTATGCCGCCGACCACAGCGGCGGTAAACGCCTTCCAGCCGGGGAAGATTCCCATGAGCGGGTTGATCTGCGGATATTTACATGCCCACATTATCCCGCCGGCTGCGGCGAGCGCGGACCCGATGGCGAAGGTGTACGAGATTACACGGTCGAGGTCGACGCCCATAAGGCGCGTGGTCTCCATGTCGGTCGAGACGGCCCGCATTGCCATTCCTATTTTTGTCCTGTAGATTACGTAAAAGAGAACGAGGAGCAGGATGATGCTTATTACCGGCACCCATATGCTGACGCCGGTTATGTAGGCGCCGCCCAGGTTGTAAGCGTGGCTCATGAAGTCCGGTCGCGGGAAGCCCTTGGGCCGGGCTCCCAGGACCACTATGCCCGTGTTTTCCATGAAAAATGAAACGCCCACTGCGGTGATGAGCGCGGATATTCGCGGTGCATTGCGCAGGGGGCGGTACGCCACACGGTCGATGAACATTCCGACGAGGGCGCTCAGGGCTATGGCCAGGATGGCCGAAAGCCACCAGGGCAGCATGAAGATCATCACAAGGTAGAAAGCGAAATACGTGCCAAGCATGAAGACGTCACCGTGCGCGAAATTTATGAGCCGGAGTATACCATATACCATCGTATAGCCGATGGCGATGAGGGCGTAAAGGCTACCGAGGGAAATGCCATTTAAGAGTTGCTGGATAAAAGATTGTATATCCATAATACTACCACCGGAGGGTGGCTACCCTTCTTTCCTCCCCAGTTATTCCGTATATATATTCAGCATTTGTGATTGACATTCAATTGCTGCAGTCTCAATTCTTATTGATTCTGTTCTTAGTAGCCGCGATCCTAATTGACCCCAATTTATGGATAAACATGGATTGCCGGTTTTGTTGGTCCCGGGGAGAACCGGCAAACTCCCCCTGAGTCCTGTAATCCTATTTCCTAATTATTCTATGTAACCTAATAACCTACAACATTATAACCTACAACATTAACTTACAATCAATAACATACAACAGCAACCTACACAGCCTACTGCGGGTTCACGACCGTTAAGAATTCAAACTGGCCGTTCTTGACGCGCCGCAGCACGATAGATTTTATGGCGTCGCCGTTCTTTATCGTAACCGGGCCTGTGACCACCTGCAGGTTCTTTGTGGCCTCGATAGCGTCCCTTATCTTCTTGGGGTCCGTCGAGCCCGCCCGCTTGATGGCATCCAGGAGGATCAAATAGGAGTCAGCCGCGAGCGCGCCGAACGCATTGGGGGCCTTGCCATATTTCTCTTTATATGCCTTGAGATACTTTTTGCCGATTTCGGTTACGGCCGTTTTCTCGTGCCAAAACGCCGTGTGCATGAGGCCTTCAACAGCCTTGCCGCCGATGGAGATGAGTTCGGGGGCGTCAGCGCCATCCCCCGAGAGGATTGGCTGGGTGAGGCCAAGGTCTCTAGCTTGTCTTGCCGCGATTGCGATCTCAGTGTAGTAGTTGGGGAAGTAAATAACATCGGGCTTGGCTCTCTTAATGGCCGTGAGCTGGGCCGTCATGTCCTGGTCGCCCGTCTTGAGGTAGGTTTCAGAGACAACCTTGCCGCCGAGGCGCTCGAACTCCTGTTTAAAGAACTTACCAAGCGCCACGCAGTAGTCCTGGTTTATATCTGAAAGTATTGCAGCTTTCTTGGCGCGGAGAGTTTCGTAGGCGAACTTTGCAGCTATCGTTCCCTGGAAGGGGTCTATAAAGCAGGCACGGAAAACGAATTGCTTTCCCTGGGTGGTAAGAGGGTTGGTGGTTGACGGGCCTATAATCGGAATCTGGTATTTCTCTGCTATGGGGCCGGCTGCCAACATATTCCCGCTGATCATAGGGCCTATTATCGCAACAACGTGCTCCTTTTCGATCAGGCGGCTTGTGGCGTTGGCTGCCTCCACCCTGTCGGTCTTGTTATCTACCAGGACAAACTGGACAGGCCTTCCGAGAACCTCAGGCTTCACAAGCTCCTGGATGAGCTGGAGACCTTCATAGCCCATCTGGCCGTAAGCGGCTGTCCCTCCTGTCATCTCCAGGTTGAGCCCGATCTTAATTGGTTCCGCAGCTGATGCCGCCATCCCCAGCGACAGGAACAAAATTAGAGCAATGGAGCAGATTAGAAGCCTTTTCATTATACTTCTACCCCCTCAACATTCAGTATCCTGATTCTGACCACGGTATTTTGATCTTAGATTTTGATCTTAGCCTCGCGCTACCACCTCCCCGGTGATAGTTTCAACGTTATTTAGTGTTGATGCAGTGCGCGCATTTCATCTTCTATCGGCGCCGCTGGAGTCGACGTGAGGGCCCCCCTGGATCAAATAGGATGATCTGGATGGGCCTGTTTGTCCAGCCTGGCAAGAGAATAGAATATTCGTGACAAGTGAATAAAACATTCACGAAATGATAGGGGCTAGGGGTATACGACGATGAGCCACAGCGTTGCAATTAGCAACTTATCCTGATGCTGGCCCAAATAGTTGTCGAAATTGTATACTGGGTTAATTATACTATGCGGTCTTTAACCAGGTCAAGGTAAAAGTAAGCCTGTTGTAAGGATGTTTTGGTTTGGGTGCGAGAGGAGTTTTTTTGTCGCTTGTCGAAGTTTAGAAAATGTCGAAGCCTGCGGAAAAAGGCTTCCAGATATGATAATATGATATTGCCATATATGCATATATGCTGCCAGTATGTGCTATATGCGCTATCTATTATTTTCGATAGGAGATTGAGAGATGACGACGCGCGACGAACTACTTGCGAAGGCTAGAAAACCGGCTGAGGTTGCGATGAAGCTTCACCCATTCTACAGGGGGAAGATAGAGGTAACCCCCAAGTGTGCTATCAGGAGCCTGGATGATTTTGCCGTCTGGTATACACCTGGCGTGGCCGAACCGTGCAAGGCCATCAAGGCCGACAAGGAGCTTGTCTACGAATATACGAACAAGTGGAACACGGTGGCAGTCGTCTCAGATGGGAGCAGGGTGCTTGGCCTGGGCGACATCGGGCCCGAGGCGGGACTTCCGGTGATGGAGGGGAAGTCCTTGATATTCAAGTACCTGGGTGGTGTTGACGCCTTCCCTATCTGCCTTGGAACGAAGGACCCTGATGAGATAATATCCGCGGTTAAATGGCTTGAGCCTTCCTTCGGTGGTGTGAATCTGGAGGACTTCGAGCAGCCCAAGTGCTTTTACCTCCTTGAGAGGCTGAGAAATGAGCTTGAAATCCCCGTATGGCATGATGACCAGCAGGGCACAGCAGCTGTCACGGTCGCGGGCCTCATAAACGCCCTGAAGCTTGTCGGTAAGAGGATAGATGAGGTCAAGATAGCCATGGTCGGAGCGGGGGCGGCCAACATCTGCACAGCCAGGATGATAATTGCCGCGGGAGCCACCCCTGGTAATATAGTCATGTGCGATAGTAAAGGGACGCTCCACGCCGGCAGGGATGATCTCAAGAGGGCGACAAAATACAGGGAGAAATGGGACATATGCCTCAAGACTAACAGTCGAGGCGTTGTGGGCGGGATACCGGATGCCATGAAGGGAGCGGATGCCCTGATAGCCCTGTCAAAGCCCGGGCCGGATGTAATCAGGAGGGAATGGGTGGCAGATATGGCACGGGGTGCGATCGTGTTTGCGTGCGCAAACCCTGTCCCCGAGATATGGCCCTGGGATGCAAAGGATGCAGGGGCGAGGATAGTGGCCACGGGCAGGTCGGATTTCCCAAACCAGATCAATAACTCCCTCGGCTTTCCCGGCATATTCAGGGGTGCCCTTGATGTGAGGGCCAGAACCATCACGGATGAGATGTGCATAGCAGCCGCGGTTGAGCTGGCGAAGTGCGCGGAAGACAAGGGTATAAGCGAGGACTACCTGATTCCGACGATGGATGACTGGGAGGTCTACCCGCGGGAGGCGGTGGCCGTGGGCCTCAAAGCCATAGAGCTCGGAGTGGCCAGGGTCAAGCCAAGCAGGGAGGAGCTTTATGAGAAGGCCACCTCCATGATCAAGAGATCCAGGCAGATGACCAGCCTGCTCATGGGGGAGGGGATCATCGCGCCCGCGCCGGAGGCGTGAAATAGCAGCGCGAGATGGCGATATGCAGCGATGTCATCTTATGCCATGTCGTGTCATTTCATGCCGTGCTATGCCATGCCATACCATGCCATGAGATGAAGCCATGAAGCCATGGGATGGAAGCTGGGAGGGGCGGGTGTGCCGACATGAGCAGTATGAGGGAGATACACGTTTCGGAAATCATAGAGGCTGTCCGTGCGCTCTGCATTGAGGCTAACTGCAGCATCGGTGACGATGTAATGGGGGCCCTCGATACGGCTCTGGAGATCGAGGAATCTGAGCAGGGCAGGGAGGCGATCCGGCAGGTTATCGAGAATAATAGAATAGCCAGGGATGCCCTTATACCTTCCTGCCAGGACACGGGTCTCGCCGTGGTCTTCGTTGAACTGGGCCAGGAGGTCCATATAGCCGGCGGGCTGCTTTATGATGCAATCAATGAAGGGGTGAGGCGCGGGTATAGCGAGGGCTACCTCAGGAAGTCCGTTGTCCGCGACCCGCTCCGCCGCGAGAATACGGGGGACAACACCCCTGCGTTCATTCACCTCTCGCTGGTGCCTGGGGACCGTCTTACCATTATGGTGGCACCCAAGGGCGCTGGCAGTGAGAACATGAGCAGGGTAGCCATGTTGTCGCCCTCGGCTGGGGAGGATGGGGTGAAGGATTTCGTCGTTGAGACTGTCAGGCTTGCCGGTCCTAATCCGTGCCCGCCGGTTGTTGTGGGCGTGGGGATCGGCGGCGCCTTCGAGGTGGCGGCGTTCCTCGCTAAGAGGGCGCTGCTCCGGCCCCTGGGGGAGAAGAATAGGGAGCCTTTTTACGCCCGCATGGAGGATGAGCTTCTAGGAATGATCAACGATCTCGGCATAGGTCCTCAAGGTTTTGGAGGAAGGGTTACGGCCCTCGGTGTCCATATTGAGGTGATGCCGTGTCACATAGCGAGCCTGCCCGTGGCGGTAAACCTGAATTGTCACGCCTCGCGACATAAAACCATAGTCTTATAGTGTACGGGTAGAAGATTTAGTGTACGGGTAGATTGCTCTACAGGTGGATTGCCTTTGAACCAGGAGTTAGGGGCAGGAATAGTGCTCGAAGTTGGTGTGAAGCTGGGGCTGAAATGTGGCCGGAGCTAGAGCTAGAGCTAGGGCTAGAACTGGAGTCAGTGGATTGGAATCAGGGTTGAGAGTGGGAAAAGGAATGGATATGAGAATAGGAGCCGAAGATCCCATCAAGCTTACAACGCCCCTTGACGACGCTGATGTGGTGAGCCTTAGATCAGGGGATCGGGTCAGAATCCATGGATTCATATATACGGCCAGAGATGCTGCCCATGCAAGGCTTATCGAGCTCATAAGGGAGGGGGGGCCTCTCCCCTTTTCCTTAGAGGGGCAGGTAATTTACTATGCCGGGCCTGCTCCGGCCAGGCCCGGGATGGCCGTGGGTCCATGCGGGCCGACAACAAGCTACAGGATGGATGCCTATGCTCCGGCCCTGATAGAACATGGTTTAAGGGGTATGATAGGCAAGGGCTCGAGGGGTGAGGCGGTAAAGGAGGCGATGCGGCGGCACCGGGCGGTTTATTTTGCCGCCGTGGGTGGGGCTGCAGCATTGCTCTCCAGGAGGGTCCGCGCATGCGAACTCGTAGCCTATGAGGACCTGGGGCCAGAGGCGATTTACAGGCTTCAGGTTGAAGATTTTCCCGTGGTTGTCATTAATGATATTTACGGTGGCGACCTTTATGAGGCGGGGCTGCAGCACTACCGGCGGGATCGGCGGGATAACCGGTAGAATGATATGGGAAGAGGGATGAGCGGGAAGATGGCAACAGCAGTGACCCGGTTGAAAAGGGATTGACCTGGGATTTGAAGGGGAAGGGTCAACCGGAAGAACCGGAAGAATGATAGAAAGAGTAGGTCAGCAGGTAGAGTAGGTAGATCAGTAAGAAGGGTAAATCAGAATTTGAGGGAATTTTACGGGTGTAGAAGAAGGAATCAGAAAGAGCCGGGTTTAAAATAGAATAAAAATATAGAGGTAAGGCTGAATCAGGGGTTGGTCATATATCATGTCATGAGGGGGGATTGCTCAAAGATGAAACTTGCGATGCTCGCCCTGGCTAGCTATCTCCTGGGGTCGATCCCTTTTGCTTATATCTTTGCAAAGTTATTTAAGGGAATGGACATACGCCGGGTCGGCTCAGGGAATGTAGGTACTGTGAATGTTTTTAAGTCGGTTGGTATCATCCCGGGCGCGCTTACTGGAATGGCCGATTTCGGGAAGGGGATGCTGGCGGTGGTGCTTGCCAGGTTTAGCTCATGCGATATGCCATCCGCCGCCCTGCTCGCTATCTTGTGTGCGATGATAGGCCATAACTGGCCTATATGGCTTAGCTTTGAAGGTGGTGGCGGGCTCGCCACCTTCGGTGGAGGGCTCATCATGCTTTCGGCCAGTTCAGCGCTTTTACTCCTGGGACTCTGGGGCGCCTCTTACGCTCTCACCCGCCACAAGTATTTGAGTTCGGTGTTTACCTGCTTCTCCATACCTGTATGTCTCGGCATCTACGAGGGATCGTGGACCTATTTCATCTTCGGTTTCAGCATGGGCCTGACGTTGGCGTTTAAGCAGATCCTCGCGTGGGTTAAATACGGGCGAGCGCGGGTTGGGGAAGCGGGCTAAATATGGGGAATACTATCTCCCGGAGGAGACGTGCATGCCTGATGAATCTGAATCTAGGTGGATGGGGAAATTCCCTGCTGATTTGACCCTCGCCGAGCTGGCTCGGGCCCTCATGGGCATAGTCCCGCATATTGACAACTCCTACTTCAGCCGGGCACGCTGGTTTCAGCACAAGCATGTAATGATATCCGGGAAGCGTCTCAGGGACGTAGGGGAGATAAGATCAGGTGAGAACATAGCCCTGCCCGCCATTATTGACATAGACTTCAAGAAGTGTGATTCAAAAGGCGAAGGCACGAAAGGCGAAGATACGGAGCCGTATTACGTGCCGGTTCTCCTGCAATCCCGGCGGCGATCCTGGCGCTGGGTAGGTGCAGACCAAGATCACCCCGCCGGAACTCCAGGCGCGCTGGGCCCAGGCACCCCGAACATGCAGGGTCCGGGTATGCTTCTCCATGTAAACGAATGGGAGGGCTCCCCGGCCTTTTCTCTTTATGATGGTGTAGCATCCCCTATTTTCATTAGCGCAATCGTTGACAAAATGCGAAACTCAGACGATCTCCCGGCGATGCGTGGAGGGTTCCATTTCCGGAGGGTTGGTAAAGCCCTGGAGCAATGGGGAGAAGTCACAGCTGCGCACGCGCTCCCCGGTGAGCACAGTAACAGCCTGGTCGTGGTTGAGGATGAGTCTGGATATCGCGGCGTCTTGAAGGTTTTCAGGAGGCTTCTACCAGGTATCTCCCCTGAACTCGAGATGCTCCTGAGATTGCAGCTGGAGACGCAGTTCCGGGCTATGCCGCTGGCCCATGGATATATGAGCTACTGCGATGAGTCGCGGCGCGAGTATACAATCTGCCTCCTGCAGGAGTTCCTGGAAAACTCCGGAGATGCCTGGGAGCTTTTCCTTGAATGCCTGGGGCGTGATTCTGGAACAGATGAATACGTCGAGGAGCTTGCCTGCCTGGTTGCCGACTTACACTTTGCCCTTGCCTCGCTCTCGGGCCCGGACTTCGTCCCGGAGCCGGTCACGGAATCTGATATAGATGGTATACGCCATCGGATAAAGCAGAAGCTGGCTGAGCTTATTCCCGTCCTGAAGAGGCTGACGGCGCGCTATCCGGATAATACCGGTAAGATAAGGGCCATGGCGGACGAGGTTGTGGCCGGGAGGCGAGAGCTCGAGAGGACCATAGAGTCTCTGGTGTCGGGCGTGGTCAATAAGGAGGGAATAGGGGGAGCGATTGGAGCCGGGGCGAAGTTTAGAATTCACGGTGATCTGCATCTCGGCCAGTTTCTCTGGATGGGCCAGGGTTCGGGTTTCGCTGTCATAGACTTTGAGGGGGAGCCCTTAAGGGGGATAGGACAGAGGCGACTTAAGGAGAGCCCTTTGAGGGATCTGGCTGGTGTATTGCGGTCCTTTGATTATGCAGCTCATTCAGCCCATTCGCCTTTGATTCGTCCCGGTCATCTGATTGATTCTGACTGCCCGGTTGACTCTGGGGCCAACCCCGGTGATGAAGACTCGCCTCTGGCCGGGTTAGG
This sequence comes from Bacillota bacterium, assembly GCA_013178125.1. Classification (NCBI taxonomy): domain Bacteria; kingdom Bacillati; phylum Bacillota; species Bacillota bacterium. The sequence goes on from JABLXJ010000018.1 coordinate 39,611, forward strand.
CCGGGCTCCGGTGGAACGGGCCCTGGCGGAATGGCTTAAGCACACAGAGGAGTTGTTTATAACCTCCTACCTCCGACACACGATGGAGCTGGGGGGGCGATATCTCCCGGAAAGCGAAAGGCTGTTTAAATCATTACTTTCGATATTCAAACTGGAGAAGTCCATGTATGAGGTTCTCTATGAGGTGGGCAACAGGCCGGGATGGGTTGGGATTCCGCTTGCCGGTATGGTGGGTATCCTCCGGGAGCTTTAGTTTTTGTTTAAAACTATCACCATGGTTTGCGGTTTGCGCGCTACCTCGAAAATAAATATTACCTCAGTTAAAGACGTTTCCATTCTCTGATGGTGCCGCTTATGCGGCATGGGTGTCTATCCCGAAAATGACTCAATTACTTTCAGAGAATTTTCACCAGACATTTTCACTCTCCGTGACGTCGCGGCATGAAGGCCTAACCTGACCTGAGTCGGTTGAGGGAGCGGAGGTGCGCGGAGGTACGCAGGAGGTACACAGGACAAAACGAAGATGAAAAAGCACGAGATAGAACGCGGCCAATGTGAGCAAGATGGGGCCGCCAAGCGTAATGGCTATGAAGTCACCATTATGACCAATGAATACCCCCCTAATGTTTACGGAGGGGCCGGCGTTCACGTTGAGTATCTTACAAAATTCCTGTCTGAATTAATCAGGGTGGAGGTCAGGTGCTTCGGAGAACAACGGTTCGAAGGTGGTTCGCTGAGGGTAAGGGGTTACCTGCCGTGGGAGGTGCTTAAAGCAACGGGTGATCCGCGCCTGATGAAGGCAATATCCCCATTTTCGGTCAATCTGGCCATGGTAGCTGACCCACTGGATTCGAAGGTCGTTCACTGCCATACCTGGTATACATTTATGGCGGGGTTTATGGCAAAGATGCTTTACAATGTGCCCCTGGTCACAACCATCCACAGCCTGGAGCCCCTCCGCCCATGGAAGGAGAACCAGTTAGGCAGGGCATATCGTCTGAGTTCATGGATGGAGGAGATGGGGATAAGGGCGTCGGACAGGATAATCGCGGTTTCAAATGGAATGAGGGAGGATATCTTGCGGTGCTACCCTGTGGACGCGGCCAGGGTGGTGGTCATATACAATGGCATAGATACTGTGGAGTATCGCAGGACGCCGGATGATGAGGCCCTCAAGGAATATGGTATCCAGGGTCGTTATATCCTGTTTGTAGGACGGATAACCCAGCAGAAGGGCATTCTTCATCTTGTTGACGCCGCATCTTTCTTCCCGGAGGGGGTTAAACTGGTCCTGTGCGCCAGCGCCCCAGACACTGAGGAGGACTTGAGAAGGCTTAGGGATAGAATCTCCGGAAAGAACAATATAATCTGGATTGACCAGATGGTTGAGAAGAAGAAATTAATTCAACTATATAGCCACGCAGCCGTCTTTGCGTGCCCCTCGGTCTATGAGCCCTTCGGGATTATCAACCTCGAGGCGATGTCATGTGAGACCCCGGTCGTTGCGAGCGCCGTCGGCGGGATTAAGGAAGTGGTGGTTGACGGCGAGACCGGCCTCCTCGTTGAGCCCGGGAACCCGGTTGCGATTGCCGATGCTGTAAAGCGGGTTCTGGGTGATGAAGATCTAAGGGGAAGATTGGGTAGAAATGGGCGTAGGCGAGTTGAGGCTTATTTCGGGTGGGATGTCATTGCAAGGAAGACAAAAGCCCTTTATGATGAGATTCTGGAAACGCCTAATCCTGATCCCCCGTCTCGACCCTAGGGCGCATCTCTTGACGGGAGGGATCCAGCGCTAAAGCTTGGACTCCGGGGGCCTCGCACGGGAGCGCCGAGAGCCCCGGGGTGGGGGGCCCTGAGGTAGGGGATGGGCATGAGTTGAGGGGCATAGGGCGAGTCTAATGTAAAATATTGAACAAAAAAGTATGATATTTCAGCATATGTGTTGACAAGGAGACCTTTGCCTCATATGATGGTATTGAAGGCAAATTCTTGTAGTGCTGAGACTCTATGCGGAGATGCCCAGCTGGTGCTGGCGGCCTGGGCCAGTATACGGCATCACCGGGGGGGATGGCTTAATGCATAAGGAGTTACAGGCTTTACATATGCCAAGGGATATCGCAGATATCCTCGACAACCTCGAACTGACTATAGGGCAGGTTGCTAAGCTGGGAGGTGTTACCTCGAGACAGGTCTCATACTGGACGGAAAAGGGGGTGATAAGCGCAAAAAGGGAGCCCGGCAGGGCCCAGTATTATGATTTAGATGCCGTGCGAAAGGTCCGGCTTGTCAAGGAGTTACTCGATTGCGGGTATACGCTGGCGACTGCTGCTGAAGAGGCTGAGCGGATTATGCTGGCTGAGGGCACCGGTAGAGGCGAGACTATTACTGCCTCTCCTAGAGCGGGAGATGGGTCACCCATTGCGAGGGATGAAGGGAGAACATATATGGCGGGCCTGGCACCTCAGGACCTGCGGGAGAGATTAGAGGGGCTTGAGGCTCGTATACGACATCTCGAAACCCTTTTGAAAGGGGCCGGGATCCCTAGCCCACGCGCGGAAGGAATCAGCCGTGCGAGGCGGAGTGATATATAGAAAAATCAAGTCCGACCTGCTTCAAGGTCCTCCGGACTCCCTGCAGGGACCGGAAGAATGGAGAAGGGGGATGAAACCAGGACATGTGCGAAGCCTGTGAAGCCATAGGCGCTCATATAACTGAGCTCGAACGCAACATTGATAGACTACAGGATGAGATCATCCACGCCCGCAGGGCCTGTCATATCAGCAGGCTTTGTAACGTAGAAGAGGACCTAAAGACTATCGCCGGGTGGGCGGAGGAAGTCAAGGAAATGCGACCCCTCTCATTCGAGAATTTTCGCAGGGCTGAGATGCTTTTGCGCAAGGCGAGGTACCTGTTTCTAAAGTTCCGAGACATGAAGATCGATGCGCAGATCCTGGAGCTCCAGCATCGACTCCAAGCAAGCGCTTCCCAGGAGGCCTGGGACATATATCTTGAGATCGAAGCCCTGGCAAACGAGCGCTTGAGCTACCGGAGCGCTCCATGGGAAAATCGAGATATGCCTTAGAAAATACGAGGAAGTTAGCAGGAAATTGTTGAAGGAAGTCGAAAGCCAAAGGTAGCCAACCGCAACGGAGGAGCCTTCCAGTAGGGGGACTTCAACTATGAAAACTCGGAGCGGAGCTACCCCGCCTTTTATAGCCTTTTTGGCTTTCGGACTTATACTATCGGTGTTTCCCTACCTGGCGGGTATCGTGCATGCCGGAGGCCTCGATGCTACCCCTATGGGAGACAGCGAGGGCTCAAGTAGAGTGGATGGCCCGGTAAGGATAGTGGGCATCAAGTTCGCCCAGGTGGACGGGCGCGCCCAGGTTATAATCGGCACGACGTCGCCGTGCAAATATAAGACCATGGTGTTGAAGCAGCCTGATCGTCTCGTAATTGACATAGATAACGCCGTGATTGGCATGGCCAGGCGAGATCCTGTAAACGTAGGTGATAGGTTGGTTCGTAGGATCAGGATGGCACAATTCAGCGCAAGTGTTGTTCGAATGGTCATTGACCTGTCAGTATCGGCGGCTTGCGTCATAAAGGCTAGAGAGGAAATGGAGGGAGGCTCGAACGGCCTTGTTGTGACCTTCAACCGGGAAATACAGGATATCAGCTTTCAAAACACCGATGGTCGTTCAGGGATCATAATAACGGGCACCGGTGATCTTGTGCCAAGGGTGATGACGTTAAAGTCCCCCGACCGCATAGTCATTGATATACCAGAGGCCACCCTGTTACGTGAGGCATTTACTATTCCCGTTGATCACGCACTTGTGAAGCAGGTTCGAGTGAGCCAAAACACGAAGGACGTAGTCCGTATAGTCGCTGATACGAATGGAAGTCCCGCGTTTAACGTTGTGAAGCAGGAGGACAAGCCTGGAAGGATAGTCATTGACTTCGGGTATCTTGTAAAGGGCGTGGATATAGCGACGCAGGGGTCGGGAACTCGTATAGCTGTGAAGGTTACGGGGAACCCTGCCAGGACCATCAGGTATTTGGATGACCTGAAGATGCTCGTGATAGATATAGAGGATTCCCAGCTTGAAATGTGTGAAACTACAAGGGTGGTTGATGACGGAGTCATAGACCAGGTGGAGGTTACTCAGTTCCAGCCCGGGACTGTGAGGGTAGCAATCCGCTTGCCCTATTATCTGGGGCACTCAGAGGTAGATGTTGGAAATCCGGGGGAAATCGTCCTGGATATTGTCAGGTCGCCTCTCTTCAAGAAAGTAGTAGTAGTGGACCCTGGACATGGGGGATCAGATCCCGGGGCCATCGGCCCATCAGGTCTCCAGGAGAAATTCGTGACCCTTGATATCGCCCTTCGCCTCGCCAGGCTCCTGGAGCTTGCCGGGGCAAAGGTCTTGCTCACACGGACAGATGATAGGTTCGTATCGCTGCCCGACAGGGTGAAGCTTGCCAACGAGAATAATGCCGACCTTTTTGTAAGTGTCCATGTCAATTCATTTACCGATCTCTATCCCTCGGGCGCGGAAACCTTTTATTTTGATAACGTCCCTGACAGCAGGAGACTGGCTGCTCTTATACAGGATGCACTGGTCCGCGAGAGCGAGATCAATAACAGGAAGGCCAAGAGCAGAGAGCTTTATGTGCTTCGCGAAGCGAGAGTCCCAGCGTGTCTCGTGGAAGTCGCCTTTATCTCGAATTTCGGGGAGGAAATGCTTCTCATGAGCCCTGGCTTCCGGCAAAAAGCAGCTCAGGGTATATACGCGGGGATACTGAGCTTTTCTTCGGAAAAAACTATGCCGGTAGCTCAGGCAAATCCAGTGGCTCAAGTGAATGATGTTGATTTGAGAGGCAAAGGGAATATAATTGAGTAGTGGAGTTTTTTCTCCCCAGTTTTAGCCCTTTGGGGGTGGATGGGTGGACGCGAGGCCGATTGGGATGTATGATTCGGGGGTTGGGGGCCTAACCGTTCTTCGGGAGATTCATAGAGCGCTTCCAGAGGAGCGGATAATATATTATGGTGATACAGCCAGGGTGCCATATGGTGGACGACCTGCGTCCGAGATCAGGAGGTTTGCCAGGGAGATAATCAGCTTTTTGAGAGACCAGGGTGCAAAGATGGTCGTGGTTGCATGTAACACCTCCTCTGCGCTGGCGCTGGCCGGGGTGCGGGAGCTCTTTGACATGCCGATTGTGGGGATGATCGAGCCCGGGGTTAGGGCTGGCGTGCGTGAGTCCCATGGAGGCAGAATAGGCATAATTGCAACGGAAGGCACGGTTAAGAGCGGGGCATATGAGGCCGCAATCAGAAGGTTAAAGCCTGACGCTGAGGTGGTGAGCGAGGCGTGTCCCCTGTTGGTCCCGCTGGTGGAAGCGGGCCGGACGGATTCGCCGGAAACCGTAGCCGCTCTGGAGAGATATCTTGAGAGACCAAGGTCATTTGGGATTGATACACTGATCCTGGGGTGTACCCACTATCCCTTTTTGACGCCGATGATCAGGGCGATTTTAGGACCTGATGTCTCCATAGTCGACCCGGCCCGCTACGTTGCGCTTGAGGTGAGAGAGATTCTAGTTAAGGAAGATATGATAAATCCGCGCAAGAACGGGGATGATAGATTTATCGTCAGCGGGGATCCTGGTGAATTCGCACGTCTTGGATCCGTGCTGCTTGGTCGCCGGATTCCCCGTGTTGAGCAAACCTCCGTGGCGGATAGCGTGATCGCAGAAGACTAAGCCCCGGGGTGGACCCGCCCGGGAGGTTTAGAGCAGGCGCCTTCCCTGGTTTCTAGATGGGCGTTTGAAAGAGGGTGCCGGGTTGTTGTCGCGAGTTGATGGAAGAAAGTCTGACGAGATGAGAAAGGTCAGGATCACGAGGAATTACATTAAACATGCCGAAGGCTCCGTGCTCATAGAGGTAGGCGACACGAAGGTAGTATGCACAGCGAGTGTTGAGGACAAAGTCCCGCCATTTCTCAAGGGGACAGGCAGGGGCTGGGTAACAGCTGAATATGGGATGTTGCCAAGGTCCACACATGAGCGGAGCCCGAGGGAGGCTTCCAAGGGGAAGATAGGTGGAAGGACATATGAGATCCAGAGGTTGATAGGAAGAGCCCTGAGGGCGGTGGTTGATCTCACGGCTCTGGGAGAGCGCACCATATGGCTGGATTGCGATGTGATCCAGGCGGACGGGGGTACGCGGACAGCATCCATTACCGGATCATTTGTCGCCCTGGTGGATGCCCTAAGCTTTATTATGACCCATGGGAGAGGGCGTTCCGGTAATCAGGGTAATGCTTTTGCGGTTGGAGGCGCGACAGGAGGGATCAGAAGGCCGCGACTGCCACTAAAGGACTTTGTGGCGGCTACCAGCGTCGGGATTCTCGACGGCCAGGAGGTCTTGGATCTTTGTTTTGAGGAGGATTCCAGGGCGGATGTCGATATGAATATCGTTTTAACCGGGCGTGGGCGCCTGGTTGAGATACAGGGAACTGCGGAAGGAGAGCCCTTTACCAGGGCGGATCTGGACAGGCTGATCCGGCTTGGCAGGAAGGGCGTGGCGGAGTTGATCGAGATCCAGCGGGCTTCACTGGGAGAGCTGGCAAACAGGATCGGGAGTAGGTAGCGGGAGGCTGAGGACAGGAGGAGGGGATGGCGTCGTTCCCTATGGGGAGGAGAGGTAGAGATTAGGGATGGGGTTATTCCAGGGGGCTGGCGCCGTGTGATTCTATGAGTGATGCTATGGCGCGTTGTAGGAAACAGGTTGTGCTTGCGACGAGAAACCGGGGCAAGATAGTCGAGATCAAGGCGATCTTCTTTGACGATGATATAGATTTTCTGTCATATGATGATTTCAAGGACCTGCCGGAAATTGTAGAGGATGGGCGGACCTTCGAGGAGAATGCAGTCAAGAAGGCGACAGAGGTTGCGCGGTTGACGGGCAGGGTGGCGCTCGCTGATGATTCGGGTCTCGAGGTGGATGCCCTTGGGGGCGTTCCCGGGGTGCTTTCGGCTCGATTCGCCGGCGACGGTTCGAGCGATGAAGCCAATAATCTCAAGCTTTTGGACGTTATGAAGGGAATTCCAGATGGCAGGCGGGGAGCGCGGTTTAGGTGTGTGATAGCCGTGGCAACGCCGGAGGGCGATGTAGAAACCACGCAGGGAGTCTGCGAAGGCTATATCGCACATGAGATGAGAGGCGCCGCGGGCTTCGGATATGACCCTTTATTCGTTGTACCTGATTATGACAAAACCCTTGCCGAGCTTGGTCCGGCGATAAAAAATAGGATTAGTCACCGGGCGAAAGCCCTTGAAGCGGTGAGGGATATCCTGAGAGAGATTCTAGCCGCGAGGGGGCCGGACTCCGAGTCATGTTAGACCCCCATGCCGCGGTGCGACGCCGCAAAGAGTGAAAATTTCCTGGAGGTAATCTGCTGGTCATTTTCGGGATAGCGATTGCGATTCGTGGGTAAAAACGGGATTTTAGGGCGATAAACATGTAGCTTTCGAGCGATAGGCGTATGAGAGAACGCATTTTCGCCATGTTCCGCTCAATTGCATGATGAGCCGGACTTGGGAACATCGGAAGGTCGTTTGACTATCGGTGTCTTTTTTGCTACAATAAATCTCGCTAGTTTGCGGGGCGTAGCGCAGCTTGGTTTAGCGCGCCTGCCTTGGGCGCAGGAGGTCGGAGGTTCAAATCCTCTCGCCCCGACCAGGTTACAATTTAGGGTTTTCATTGTAAAGCGCGCCTGTAGCTCAGGGGATAGAGCAGCTGACTTCTAATCAGCTGGCCGCAGGTTCGATTCCTGCCAGGCGCGCCAAGTATTTCTAGGGGTTGCGGGATTCATGAAATACAGCAAAAGGTGATTTTACAGCAACGTTACAGCAACCCGCTTGCTCCTAAGTTGCGTTCCCGTTCCATTCCTGGTTATCATTGAATACTGAATATTGTCATCTAGCAGGCAAAAGAGGCTCCCGAATTACCAGGGGATCTCTTCCTTTTCCACCCTTTGCTATCCCTTTGGGCGGCAATTGGGCGGCAGAAAAGGCGGGCTGAGAGTCTGGTGGGTGTTAAGTTATGCCAAATTGCATGCTGCTTTTCTCGTGCTATCAGCCAGTATGTTCTGTATTATATCATCTATCTGGTTGGGCAAAAAGTGTTTCTTAATAAGACCGGTATCGTGACTGTGGCCCAGGCCGTCAGGTTCGGTGGCGGCCCAAAGTAGCGTAGGACCGGCACTCGATCAAACGCCCGCACAGTTGCTGGTGTGCTGCCTTAGACTTCTTTAATTGCTGGGGGCTAGAGATCTCGTGGTACACTTCAGTTCTCTTGGCCTCCAGGTCTGGACCCCCTCAATAGATCCCTTCCTTTTTACGTTTTTCAGGCTCAAGATGAATAACGCGATGCTAAATCCAATAAGTGTCGCAAAACTCAGTAGCGGCACTATATGACCGTCACCGTTTATCGAGGATTTCAATATGTCTATGTCTATGGTGCGATTAGAAGACCATTTACACGAAATAATCTACGCTCCCCCTGGACATATTTTGAGAGGGTGATGTGTTAATTACACCAGGGAGGCCCCAGACATAACCTTCTCATAAAGGCCAATACCGCCAGTTTGATACGTTTTCTCAAGGCATCTTCCCTTCTGACTTTCTTATGACTATTTCTACCCTGCGGTTTAACTGTCTCCAGTATTCGCCTTTGTTCGGGTATGCCGGTTTGAACTCCCCACACCCTACAACTTCAAACCGTTCCGGCTTCAATCCGCAGCTATTCACGAGGTATCTTACTACGGCACCGGCACGGGCCGCAGAGAGTTCCCAATTGGAAGGGTAAAGAGCAGTATCTATAGGTATATCATCCGTATGGCCTTCCACCCGTATTTCTACACTTGGCACCTCACACAAAACCTTGCCGATTTTCTTAATTACAGGAAAGGCTTCCGGCCTTAATTTGCTCCTACCAAGATCAAAGAGTATCCTCTCCCCAAGCCTAATAACTACGCCCCTCCGCCCTTCCATCGAAACGCTTACCTGGCCCTTTAGGCCCTCCTCCCTTTCTACTAGGCCGCGGATACGGTTAAAGATCTCCTCCTCGGATATTCCTGGAGGGGCTTTTGACCCGTCAAACGATACTACTGTCTCGATTGATAAGGCTTTCCTGAATGATGCTACAATCTGTTGAAACTTCTTTATATCCACCCTTGAATAGCTATAAAGGAGCACAAAGAATGTCAGTAGGAGAGTCATCATATCCGAGTAAGTCAGTATCCATTCGCCTTGCCCCTGACTTTTGTTCTTTTTTTCTCCAATAAAATCTGGTAACAGATTTGATCCCCCCATTTGTCAAGCAGTAATCGATTCATCTGAAATATTTTCAACCTGATATGCGCCTGCTTCCTGGACTTCCCTTTGGGTAGGGGGCTCCTCACGTTTCTTCGGTGCCAGGAAACGATACAATTTCTCTCTAATTAACCGGGGAGGATCCCCGTTCTGCATAGCCAGGAGTCCCTCCACCATTAAGAGCTTTACGAAAACCTCCTCCTCACTCCTCATTTCTAATTTCCCGGCAAGGGGGGTACAGACGAGATTGGCCCAGAGTGCCCCATATAAGCTGGTGAGCAAGGCAACAGCCATTCCCGGGCCGATTTTATCCGGGCTATCCAGGTTTCTTAACATCTGAACCAGCCCAATCAGCGTCCCGATCATGCCAAATGCCGGCGCTAGAGAAGCCATGGTTGCCAGGATCCTCT
>JABLXJ010000019.1 GCA_013178125.1 Bacillota bacterium
GTCGAGGAGTTCCTGAGGGTAAAGGAGACCGCTCAGGAGCTTGGGATAAAAGGGTACTACATCTTCTATAGCGCAAGCGGCTTCGATAATAACGCAGAGGCGCTGCTGCGCCAAAACGAGATAATGTATGCAGATAAGAAAAGCTGGAGGTTACAAGCCGCGCAATAGAATAGCTTGCGCCCCCCAGCATGTTAACATGAGGCGTATGAAGCAGTCCCCAGCTACCAGGGTATTCTCATCATCAAGGCAACCCAACCAACGTCGCGGGCTATAGGGCTATAGCTATCGGCTCGAGTTAGAACCTCAGGGTAACCCCCAGCTGATGGGTGTTGCCGAGCCCCTGGTCACCGGCCCTGAGGCCCGGCCCGAGGAACACGTAGTCAACCTCCAGACCATCACCCTCAGACCTGTAGCCTATCCCCGCGGTGATTGACCCGCTCGTCTCGTCGATTTGATAATAGCCGCCCCGGATGGCGAGCTTCTTCGTCAGCCATCTCTCGACGCCAAATCGGATCGTGCCGGGCGGCCCGCCCTCGCCAGCTATATCATAGAGGTCAAAGGCAACTGTGGTCGCGTTATCCGGCCGGTAAGCTATCCCGGGCCTGATATTTACTGCCGTAGTGGTCTGGCTCCCGTCGCTCCATGCGACCGGCGAGCCGTTTATATCCTGGACGAGCAATCCCAGCGAGAGCCTGGGACTGGCCTTATACAGCATGCCCAGGTCAATGCCCCACCGGTTGCCCGTCGCCTCCACTACATCGGGGCGATAAAGGTTGTGCTTCTCATACCTGATGTTCGCGCCGATGTAAAAATCACGCGATGGGCGCTTGGCGTATGAATAAGTAAACCAGTTGCTTGAATAATATAGCTCCCCCGCATTATCCACCCGGAGGAGATAGTGCTCCTTGATCCAGCTTATGCCCCCTGCCCCTTTGCCGGCATCAGGCTCAGCGTAAACCAGGAACTCATCATAATTAAATATATCCCTATTATTGAGGGTGTGAGTCAACGAAAGCTCCTTGGATTTAAGCTGAATCAGGCCCGCCGGGTTCCAATAAACCGCCGACGAATCGTCGGCGACGGCTACGAAGGCGCCGCCCATGGCCAGCGGCCGCGCACCAACGCAGGCGCGCGCCGGCAGGGTAAGGCTGAACATGAACATGCACGTGAATATGGAGACGGATATTGTGAGGATGGGGATAAATGATAGGGCAGGGACCCGTAAACTTTCGGACCTTTTAGGCATGACAATCCCTCGAGGCATGGAATTCTTCCCACCTTCTGGATAAGTTTCCTCTCGTATTTTATATGTTTCGCCTTTAAGGTCCAAAAACCTTCTGCCCCAGCAAATTTAGGCAAATTTAAAAAAGTGGGGGGTCTGATGAGAGTTAATGGGTCCGGGTCAAATTGAGCAACTTCTCGAGTTCTGCCACCCTCGCCTCCAGGTCCTTTACGGTCTTCACGAGCTCGGGGAGCTTCCGCCTCGCGACCTCGATCGAGAGGTCCTCCTCGTGCGGGCGCGCCGGGTTGCCCGAGTAAAAGCGCCCGGGCGGGATGCTTCCGGTAACCCCCGACATGCCGCCGATGAGCGCCCCCCGGCCGATCCTTACGTGATCGACGACGCCAACCTGGCCCCCGAGCACTGCCCCGTCCTCGATCACCGCGCTCCCGGCTATACCCGCCTGGCCGGCTATTATCACATTCCGGCCGATCTGGCAATTGTGGGCGATCTGGACCAGGTTATCTATCTTGGTCCCCCGCTTTACTATTGTGGCATCCATCATCGCTCGATCCACGCACGCGTTGGCCCCGATCTCGACTTCATCTTCAATTATCACGGTTCCGATCTGAGGTATCTTATGGTGCACACCCTCATCGTCCTGGACAAAGCCGAAGCCATCGCCCCCTATAACGGCCCCCGAGTGGATCAGCACATTTCTACCGATTCTGACCCGCTCCCGTATAACTGCATTCGCATAGATGCGCGTGCCGTCCCCGATTTCGGTTTCGTGGCCGATGTAGACCCCTGGATACAGGACGACCCGGTCTCCGATCCTGGCGCCCTGTTCCACAACTACAAACGGCCCGATAGATACGCCGGCGCCGATGGTAACGCCCTCGCCGATAACGCTGGTTGGGTGAATACCCGCGGGGGGCTCGCACTCCGGCGCAAATACCTCGAGCGCCCTGGCGAAGGCGAGGCGCGGGTTCTTCACAAGGATAAGTAGTTTGGACCCGGGAACATGCGATGGGCCAGACGGCAGGGATGCCAGAGCCGCCGGCGAGGTGATTACGCAGGCGGCCCTGCCCTTCAAAGCGGCCTGCAGGTGTCTTGCATCCACCGCAAAGGTGACCTGCCCCTCTTCTGCACCTTCAATCGATCCAGCGCCTGTGATCTCAACCTCAATGTCATACCCATCAGGACCCCCGATTATATCGCCACCTACGAGGAGGGCTAGTTCCTCAACCTTGATTGTACCCTTGGCGTCAACCTTTCCACCCAAGTCATTCACCATCCTATCCGTTAATCCCGTCAGGCGGGATAGAGGTGCGCCATCCGCGGTGAGCTCGCTAATGAGCCCGTTAGGCCACAAAGACCAATAAAGACCAGTGAAGGGCCAACAGGCAACAAGGGCTAAGAGGCAAGAATCTGTGCGCACCGCCCTGATTCAGTGAAAATACCGTATGACCTCGTCAGTAATGTCCAGCGCCCCGGCGGCAGTCACATCAGTCTGCTGCCCTCCCGGCTGTGCCCCTGGCTGCCCTTCCAGCCGCCCCTCCGGCCGCCCTCCCGCCTCGAGAAAACGAACTTCCAGGCCGCGCGCGTCAGCGATCGCACGCGCGGCAGCCTCGATTTCCCGCCTGATCTCAGCCTCGAGAGCGGCCCTCTCCTCCCGTAGCGCATCGTATCGCCTTCGAAAATGCTCCTCCTCGGCAGCCAGCCTCGAACCAAGCTCAGCCTGCCTCGCCTGGAGCTCGGCGTTGGCTTCCCTTATGATCTCCTCCCTGTGGCTTTTGGCATCCCTGGCCATCTCCTCATCCATTCGCTTCAGCCTGGACTCGGACTCCTGCTCGAGCTCTGCCCTGTAACGAGCAACCCTCTCCGCGGCAGCTTTGATCTCTCCAGCTTCAAACGTCGTGAGCTGCTCTTCGGCCTGGCGCCGCCTCTCGCTGGCGTACTGCTCGTAGCGCCCTTTCAATTCCTCATCCTTCGCCTTTATCAGGCCCTCCATCTCGCTCTGCAACCGCTCCAGCTCAGCCTCCAGGTCCTTTCTCTCGCCCTCCTTGAGCTGGGCGAGCTTCAACTTAAACTGGATATTGAGCATGGGCATGTAGTACCCCCTGACGGTCTCCTTCTTGAAATCATCAAATTCATTGTTCAACCTTCCCTGCTCGGCGTAGAGGTCATCCTCCACCTGCTGCCTCAGGATTTCGGCCTGAGCCTTGACCTTTTGATCCACCTCGGCCCTGACATCATCCTCGTAGCGACCGATCCTCCTCGTCATGGCCGCGGCTTCGCTCTGTATGCTGGCTGACCGCCTTTCCTCTATCGTCCGGGCGTCCTCCTCGAGTCGCGCCTTGACCCTGGCGTAGTAAGCATTGATATCCTGCTCGGTCAGAAGGGAATTATCCACATAGTCTTGCCATTTTGCCTTGCTCTCCTCCATCTCTCGCTCGATGGCCAGGACCCTTTCCCACCCGGGGTGCTCCTCTAATGCCCTCTTCATGTCGACGAAGGCAGGGGGTCTACTCTCCCTCCCCCAAACCCCTGCGAAGCCCGAAAGGCACAAAACGGCTAGACCTATGCCAGCTATTCCAGCTATTTCAGCTATTATAGATTTCCTCTTTAGCTCCTTGACCAAAACCAACACCGGCTTCGCTATCTTCATCTTCAACCAGCGCCCCCCTGGTATCAAAACGAGCAACCGAGCGCACTAGATAAAAGACACATGCGCCCGGCCGCCATACATCCACACTGCAAGATGACGAGAATGCCCAGTCATACCCGGCATACCTAGCTTACCAAGTTACATACATACTTACTTACTTACTTCTTCGAATTCGAACCCCCCAGCCTCTTTACAACATCATCTGTGAGGTCCTTTCCGCCATAGATCACTGCCTGATTTGAGAGCACCACAGAGATTCCGGACGCCCTTGCTGCATCCTGGATCGCCTGGTTCACCTTTTTCTCCAGGGGTCCGAGGACCTCGGATTTGCGCTTATCCAGCTTGGCCTGGTATTCGTCACGCATCTTTACCTTATTCTCGGCATCAAGCCCCGCGACCTTCGCGTCCAGTTCCTTTTGCATGGCCTGAAGCTCCTTTTGAAGCGCGGCCATGCCCTTCTGGAAATCGGGGTACTCTGCGAATATCTTGTTCACATCGACATAGCCAATAACCTGATTATCTTGCCCCGCGGCCCGCGATACCAGGGAGAACCCTCCTGCCGCTATAACAGCCACGATGACAATCCCTATCACTCCGAGGGCCAGAGCCCTCATGTTAATCCTGTTCATGCATGATCATTCCTTTCAATAATTCCGGAGATCTCATGAAGTCCGGCTAGAATATGCCCGGCCAGAATAGGTCTGCCTAGAATGTCTGGCCGAAGCTGAAGTAAGTCTGTCCCCCCTCGCGCCCGGTCCCATAATCGATGCGCAGCAACCCGATGGGTGTATCGATGCGCACTCCGGCGCCGAGGCCCGTGTAGAGGCTGTTGAGATCCATCGCCTCATCATTGGCCCAGGCATTGCCGGCGTCAGCAAACAAGACGCCCTGGAGACCCTTGGTGATCCGGAAACGATACTCCGCGTTGGCATACACCATCTTATCCCCGTAGAACCGGCCATACTTGTACCCCCGGATCGACTCCGATCCGCCTACCTTATACTGCTCTGTCAGCGGCAGCTCCCCGCTGGAGAAGCCGGCAGCAAGGTGCAATGCCAGGACCTGGTTTGGCCAGGTCTTGAAGTAGGTGCTGCCGTCGACCTGGTATTTCCCGAAGGTGTAATCCCCGCCCAGGAGTCCACCGGCAAGCTCCACGGATAGCTTCTTCCGGCTCCCTGCCGAGGGGTTCATAACGTTATCCCGTGTATCGTTGACGGCAGCGACGGTAATGCTCCTTGTTTCGCCACTCGCAGGGTTGACCCAGCCCAGGCCCTCGGTTATAGGTTGCAGATCTGTGTCATCGATTCTCAGGGTCAGGTAGAGCCGGGTATCGAGGTTGAGCGGCCGCCCGACTGTGACATCGCCACCCCTGCGGATTTCCGTGTACTTTACCTTTTCAGGAGGGTTCCCAGGATCGGGACTATACGTGTAAACCTCGCTATCCCAGCTTCTCTCGATATCGGCCCTGCGATTGTAGAGGTTGAAACCGAGGGATGTCCTATTTGCATCAAGCCAGGGCTCGAAGAAGCCTATCTCATACATATTCTTGTTAGCGCCAAATTCCCATCTCAGGTTGACCTTCTGGTGGTTCCCGAGGAAGT
This sequence comes from Bacillota bacterium, assembly GCA_013178125.1. Taxonomy (NCBI): domain Bacteria; kingdom Bacillati; phylum Bacillota; species Bacillota bacterium. The sequence goes on from JABLXJ010000019.1 coordinate 5,492, forward strand.
TCTCATCGCCGACATCTATGTACCCGAGGAATCCCTCCGTCGAACTCCAGGCAACCCCCAGGTTTGCGCTGCCGGTGCGGCGCTCCTTGACAACGTAGTTTACGGTGTAGCTATCGGTCTCCTTGTTGAGATCGAGCTTGACATCGACATTCTCAAATATGCCGAGGTTGTATATACGCCTCATATCCTCCCGGATCTTATTGACGTCGAATGTATCCCCGGGCTTGACCGATATCTCCCTGGTGATCACCCTTGCCTTCGTCTTCTGGTTCCCCTCGACCTTTATAGCCCCGACAGTGGCCTCGACAATCGAGACCGTCACCGCACCTTCCGGGGTGACGCTGACATCGGATATCCGGGCCGAATAGCCCTGGTTGTAGTAATACTTCAGAATCCTCTCGAGGTCGCCATTCAGCTTCTTGACATTGAGAACATCATTGATCTTCACGCTCATGAGCAGGTCTAGCTTTTCCGTGCTGACCATCTTATTGCCTTTAAACGTAATGCTTTTGAGCTTCGGGTTCTCGACCACCTCGTAAACCAGCCGGACGCCACCGGCCTGGGGCACGGTCTTCGCGCTTACATTATAGAAGTATCCCAGGTCGCTGATGGCCTTCATATCCGCCTTGACCTTTTCCTCTGAAAGCGTGTCGCCGGCCTTGACCCTCACGGCATCGAGAATGGTCTCGGATGGGATATTCGAGTTGCCCTGGACCTCCACGGCAACGATCTTATTCCCCTGGGTCTCCGCTCCGATGGCGGCCGGACCCGTCGCCATCGCTCCGAACATGACTGCCACGATAGCTACAAAAATCAGCACCTTCTTCAACCTTCCCACCGATCCTGCCTCCTTTTGCGCCCCAGAAAGACCCCCTGAGGCATATGGATTCGACTCACAGAGCATAATTCCTGCCCATGCCAATCAGCAAATGTTTCAGTACAAGGAATCCCCTTCCACCCTCTAGATCTTCCACCACCTGAATCAGACTCCCTGGGCTTTCTAGACATCTAGAGACCGCGTTCTAGATTTCTAGACACCGAATTTCTAGACACCGATTGGGTGATCATGACCTAGATATGGCTCAGAACCGGAACCTTGCCTCAACCCCAAGGCTGTAACGTCCCTCGTCCTCGAGCTGCCCGTTGAATATGATGTGGCGCCCTTGAAGGTATTCGAATCTCAGGACGTCGTGCTGCACAGGGCCAAGCGTCGTGGAATAACTCAGGTAGAGGTTATCGATCACGTACTTGCCCAGTTTGAGCGTGAGTTGCTGTTCCTTGCTGCGCTCGAGCCTGAATTCATCCAGGCTGAGCGCGTTCCTGAACATGTTCTCGATGCCCCCCACGACCTGGAGCCGTAGTTGCTGGTCGATGAGCCTCATGGCCTCGTCCTTCATGACGCCCTCAACATCCCCCCTGGCGAGCCGGGCCACAGCGCCTGGATAGTTCAACATCGCCAGGATCTCGCTCTGAGACATCGGGGGGCTGGACGTGAGGTCCGTCTGGATGGCGCCAGGACCCCCCTTCAAGGCAAGGTATATCCGCGTTGCATCTACCACAGTCTCCGCACGAACATCAACCGACGGCTCAATCCCCTGGAACTCGGTAAACTCTGCATAGGCCTCCGTCAGCCTGAACTCTGTCCCCAAATAGGCGAAAGTGCCGCGCCGGGACTCGACCTGGCCCACCAGCGCCGGTTTCCTGAGGGTTCCCGTGGCCTTCAAGCTGCCATGGAGCTCCACGTCTATACCATTCGCAACCAGGCGAACATCATTGCCCGTTGTAATACCCACATCCAGCCTGGTATCGAATGGAGCGCCGCCCGCGAGGCTCCAGCCACCAAGCCCGATCCGCGCCCTGGGAACCTTTACTGTGCCCTTGACCACGGCCCTCCCCGCGGGGCCCCGGACCGTCAGGTCCGCGTCGACAATCGCGTCGAGCTGCCCGGTGGCAATCCGTAAAGCGTTGGACTTCAACCAGAGATCAAGGTCGGGCTGCCTCAAGTCCTTGAGGCCGATCTCGCCCCCGAGGGCAAATTCCCCGCCCCTCGTGCTCCCCGTTATCCTGTCGATTCTCGCCCTATCTCCCTCAAAGACAATGCCACCCTTCAACGCGGTTACGGCATCCTGGAGGGGGGCGAGCTTGATGCTCCCGCCGGCGATCCTCACCGCGCCCTTTATGCGCGGCGAATCGAGCGCGCCAACGAGATGGAGCCCTACAGCCCCCGAGCCTTCAGCCCACTCAATCTGGTCGCTCAAAAGTCCCAGCAGAGACAGGTTGGCGGCCGGCATGTCGATATACAGGTCAAGGTCCTGTGTCCGCGCTCCTCCTCGGCCTCCCCGGCCTGGCCCTCCCCCCAGGCCGAGAGCCGCCAGGTATTTATACGGAACGGGCACCGAGCCATATACATTCAGCCTGTGCTGGCCCTGGCTCGCAACAACCCTTTCGAGGGCGACCACGCCGTTACGGAACCTCAGGGTCCCCTCCAGGCGATCGAAGTAGAGCCTGTCAAAACCCCAATTTGCGACCTCCCCCGTGCATGTGACCATGGGCGAGCCCGGGGAGCCGCTCACGTTGACCGTGAGGTCGGCGCTGCCCGTGAGCCTATGACGCAGGTTGAAGAACTCCCCCAGCGCGCTCAGGTCGAAACGCCTGGCCTCAGCGACGAGCGCGATATCCTTGCCTGGCACAAACATGCCCGAGGCGCCCAGGGTTCCTCTCCCCTGGGCGACCAGCAAGGACTTCAGGATAACCTTACCATCCTCACCCGAGATATTGGCTGTAACCCTCCCGATATTTGCCTCTCCAATCCTTGCGGCGTCCAGGGTCACCTTGAGCGAAAAGCTCGGTCGGCTCAAGGTCCCCGATATCCTTATCGTCCCGCTCGCCTCGCCGTCCATATCAGCTATGCCTGCAACCCGGGCAGGTCCCAATGCCGAGACGATATTCTTCAAGCGGACCCGTTTGGCGTCTATATCGAGGCTCAGGGGCGAGTCCTTCTCGAGGCCGGCCTTCCCCGTTACAACCAGCTCCCCGCGCCCGTCTTTAACGGTCATAGGCGAGAATGTGCATGCCCCGTCCTGGATTGCTATAATTCCCCTGGCGGAAACAAAGCTTGCAGCCTCGAGGGTTATATCCCTGGCCTCAAATTCACCCTTCATGGCCGGGTTAGCAAGCGTGCCCCCGACCTTCCCTTTGAAATCCACGATGGCACCGATGGCCAGCTGCTTCTCGCTGGCGCGGTAGATATCCTCGAGCCTCAGCCCCTTCGCGTCAACGGTGAGATCCAGCGACGCACCTCCCCCTGGACCCCCGCCTTTCGCTTTATTATTCCCAGGCCCGGACCGGATGCGCCCACTGGCAACAACCTGCGACCCGCCGCAGCGCGCCTCGAATCCCCTGATCTTAAAGCCCTCGCTGTCGGTGCTGAAGGAGAGGTCCGCCCTGTCGACCTTCCAGCCCTGTATGGTCCCGGGCGCGAGAGTCAAGGCCCCCTCGGTGGAAAGCTTGCCCGGGGCGCCCGACATGTGGAGGGCGCCCGATACGGTGCCTGTGATATCCGCCTCAATCCTGGAAAGCCTCAGAAGCTGACGCACATCAGCGTGGGTCACCTTCATGGATACATCCACAGGCCCCGCGCCAAACCCAACTACACCTGTTAGATTATAGCTGGCCGGGCCGTCCTTTATGCTGATCCCATTCATATGGAGGCTCTCTTTGCTTACAGCCACCCTGCCCCTCAGGCTCTGGTATTTCTCCCCGTAAACCGTGCCATCCCTGGCGTCGATGATCCCCTCGAGCCTGACCCCGCCGAACCGCCCTGCAAGGGCGCCCACGAAATCCGCAGACCCCGCGAGCCATCCCTGGCCCGGGACAAATAAGCCCATGAGTCCCTTAAGATCGATATCCTGGCCCGAGAGGCTGATATCAACCGATCTTGCGGCGAGCCTGACCTGGCCGCGGGCGTGAATATCCGTCTTACCGCACTGTAGGACCAACCGGTCAAATGCGATCCCCTCACGGGTAAACCTTGTATCGACCTCCACGTGATCAAAAGGATACTGGCCGACCGACCCGGAAGCGATATCAAACGACCCCGTAGCCCTGTAGCTATCGCCAGCGCTCTTCACGATGAGGCTCCCCGTCAGGCGGCCGCTTAGGCCGCTCAACCCGAGGTGACCCGCATCCAGCCCGGGCGCTACACCAGACCCCGATACCAGCGCGCCGAGCGCCGCCAGGTCCACATCCCGGGCTTTCAGGGAAAACAGGGAATTCCCTGCCCTGGCTGCCCTGAATCCCGGCGCCTTGGATCCCACCGACCCCGCCGGCGCCAGCGGGCCGGCAGCCAGCGCCAGGACCCCGTCGCCCGAGATCGCCCCGCCGCCGATGGACCCATATAATTCCTTGACCATTATAGAGCCGTTCCCGTAACGAAAAGCAACCTTCGCCCTTTGCAGACTGGCCTCCCCGATAGCGAGCCTGTCAAAGCTCGCCTCGCCCACGATAAATGGGGCATCAACCCTGCCCTTGATCGTGGCCTCGAGCGCCCCTCTACCGCTCACGGCGAACTTACCCTTGCCCTGCTTCACAAGGCCGGCCACGGTAGCTACATCAAGGCCATCGGCCGAGAGCTTCAAATCGAGATCCGGGTCGTTCAAATTCCTGATGGCCCCCAGGGCCTTCACTCGGGCCCCGCCCAGCATTCCTTCGAGGGAGGCTATGTTAATGCTATCCCCGCTGAACCTTACCCGAGCCTCCACCTTCTCGATGGGCGCCGCGAGGGATTTCAGCCTGAACGACCCACCGGCGAGCGCTACCGTGCCATCGCACGAGAACGCGCCCCCGTAACCCCGGACCCGGAGGTTGACTGCGGCCTTCCCGCTGGCTCCGGACCCGGATAGCATAGCTAGCGGCGCAGGCAAGGATCTCGACGATAACAGCCCGAGCCTGTTTAGACCCGCGATATTAAACCCGGGGGCTGTCACCGAAAGGTCGACCCTGGTATTCCTGCCCGGCCAGATGCGCCCCGAGATCGTCACCTCCGAGCCATCGATAACAGCGCGCGCCTGGACTATATTGATCTCCAGGCCGCCACCGCCCGCCCCGGAGCCTGAGCCGCCCGGCCGGGTTTCCTGGCTGCTGGCGCCGCTGGCGACCAGCGCCCCGGCCCCCGCGAGCCCCCCCTTGAACTCGAACTGCCCCTCCAGGGTGGCAGGCATCTCCGGCGCGGCCTCCGGCGCACCTTCGCCCCTGCGGCTCCCGGCGCCCCCGGCCCCGGCCTTCCCCAGCTCTATCCTGGCCTTCTTGAGGTTTATCTTCCCCCAGTAGCGCGGGGCGCTTCCAAACATCCCCTCGAAATTTATCTCGCCATCCACGGGCCCATCCACCAGCTTCAACCCGCTCCCGGAATCCCCGGCCCTAACCTTCGCGCCCGACATGCGGAGGACTCCGCGATAACCAGGCTTGTCTCCCCGCTTCCCCTGGAAAGCGACCTGGCCGTCGAGCGGGCCGCTTATCCCATCGATCCCCGGGATGATCGCTCCTATATCCACGTGACCACCTGCGATGGAGAACCGCCCGCTATAGTTTACCTCCTTCAGCAAGGCCTCAATACCGCCCACAAACTCCGGCCCGCTTGCTGCCGGCTTACCTGCCATCTCCGGGCCCGCACTCCCTCCCGCCGCCAGCAAAGCAACGGGGACCTTGCCATCAAAATCGATCTCGCCATTTACCCCGCCGGATAGCGACCTTATATCCTTATATACTTCCCTCGCAACAATATCGCCCTTGCCCAGGGCGATCTTTCCCTTTATGGCTAAATCTTTCGGTCCCTCGCTCTTGAACTCCACATTGCCGCTGAGATCGCCGCCGAAGCTCACCAGGCCGCCCGGCATGTTGCGTAGCTCCACCCTGACCCGCTTCAACGTCAACTTCCCTGAATATACAGGGGCGCCACCTGTCGCCTCCTCGAAGTCTACCTCGCCCTCGACCTCGCCGGAAAGGGCATCAACCCCCGGATAGATCTTGCTCAAATCCAGAATACCCTTTGTAATGGAGATTTTTCCCTTGACCGATGGTTGCGAACCAGCTACGCCGTTGAATTCAATGTCCCCTGTGGCCTCAGCTGAGAATTCCTTGAGGATTTTGAGAAACCCCATAAGGGCTTCAGGTGCATTTGAAACCCATACATCCTCAGGCAGCTTGAAATCCCCGAGGCTCACACTCTTCCCCCTTGACCCGGCATATCCGGCAGGAAGGGCATCGGCTCTGATCTTGAGGCTATAAGAGCGATCCCGGTAATTGAACCACCCGTCCGCCGTAATCCTGCCATCCCCGCCTTTCCCAGGCTTCACGGTGCCGAGCTTCATAGTCCCAGTGACAAGGCCATCTTTTGCGAGGGACAGGCATCCATTAACACCGGTAAAGATCTCCCGGGAGCCCGGTCCCCCCAGACCAGTGACTGTAACCTGGCCATCGACTATCTCAAGGTCGCCGGTGAACTGGCTCAGCCCATCGTTCTCCAGGGTCTTCCCTGCTAGGAGGTCCCCAAGGTTCCAATGGCCATCCGCATCCTTGGCAAGCACGACCCTGGGTCTGACAACCGTAATCCGCTTTATGCTGCTCGCCACGCTTGCCTTCCGCATCAGAATCCCCAGGGGATTGTAATTCACAACAACCTCGGGAGAACTGAGCAAATCAGCGCTCCTATAGGCTCCGTACGGGGCATTCTTCATCCTGACCCTTACGCCCGACATTCTGGCAACGCCAGGAGCGCCAAGCGTCACCCTGTCGATCTTCATTTCCACGCCAAGATTCCTTTCGAGCTCGGCCGCGGCGGCAAGCCTGACCCGCTCGCCGAGCACGCCCCGCTCAAGCAGATAATACCCTGACAGCACCGCGATGACCAGCGCGCTCGCGAAAATGGCCAGGATAAGGACCTTCTTTCTCATAGGCCGGCCCCTCCTCAGGAAATGGATCATTATGGCAAAAAGTCAGGAATGGCAGACAAAGTACACTTCGACGCCCCGCCTGCCATTCCTTCAATATTATCGATCGAAAGATATATCCTTTGGCGGAGGATTATATCAATCATACCATTTCTTTGCAGACGAGCTCGGAATCCCGGCCTCACCCTCTGGGGGACCTGCATCTACAGACTTTGCCCCCGTCTCTCCCTCCGGCCCCGGTTCCGGCTTCGCCTCTCCAGCCTCGCTCACCTGGATCTCTATCTCCTTATATCCCTCTATAACATATTCGGTTGAGATCTTCGATTTTATGGGCTCGCTATCGAGGGGCACAGCAGGAGCAGAAGCCGGTGACTCCCCCGGCTGGGCTCGCCGCTTCGCCCCGGGAGGTCCCGGAGGTGGCTCCTTATCCCCCTCGTGGCCACCCCCACCCTGACCCCCCAAGCCGTTTGAAACGCCGGAGGCGCCCAGATCGCCCGGGTTCGGGTAGAACTCCGCCACGATATCATTGTTCCTCTCTCGCTCTGAGAAGTCCTTGACCATCTTATCCAGGGCATCCCATTTACCCTTCTCCCCTTCTTTAGGTGGCTCCTTCCCACCAGCCCTGCGGGCTTCCTCATCTCCAGGCGCCACCCCGCCACCCCTCACAGTTACATACAAGCTCCCGGGCGCTGTATCCTCGGGGATGGTGAGGGCGATCACCTGGGTCACCGGCTCGGCGCGGAAGGGCCTTATCTTGACTTCTATGTGCACCGTATCGCCGGGCTTCACGCTCGTTTCCTTCACGGCCGCGCCCTCTATGCTCGCGGACACCCGTCGCTCATCGATATCGAGCTGGGCTGTAACCTCCTGGATATCAAGATCCTTGAATTCATTCGTCATGAGGAGCGAAACGGCCTCGCCCAGCTCCATGACGGAGCTCGCAGCTATGTCATGCTGGCTGAAGAACATATTCTCCCGCACCAGGCGATTCTCAAGCCCCCTGGCGGCTACCTCGAACTTCACCAGCGAGGTCCCACGGCCGATCCGGTCACTTGTGGCATCAATGGCCTGAAGCGCCAGGACCGTGATCAAATCAGGCGCCAGGTCCTCATCGGGAACCACTTCGGCCTTGAATTCCTTCGCCCTTTTCAAATTCCTGTCGTTGACCTTGACCTTCACAGCTATGGCTTCAGGGTTCGCCCTCGCATCGCCGAGAACGCCCGCGGTCCTGTCCTGGGTTATCATGCCCGCAGGCTGCGTCGGGGTCCCGATCTTAAACGGCATCAGCATGCTGGGGACCACGCAGTGAATATATACTCCGCTGGCAAAGAAGTTCACGCCCCCCTTGGCCATAAAGGGATGACCCAGGCCCAGGAAGGTGTCGCCCCACTTATATGTCACGGTTCCTATTGCCGTTACATTGGCGTCGCCCCGGACGAGCTGGATCCCAAAGGCGCTGCCGGGGGCGATACTATCATCCTCGCTGCCGCCAGAGGCAGAGGCACTGGCAGGGGGGGCACCGGTATGACCCGCGCCGACATACGATGATGTTGTTGCAGGCTCGGCTGCAGGTACCCCTCCCGCCGGCACAAGCATGAAATTCCCTCGTTTCTTGAGGCGACTGGAGAGGATGTCGAGCGCCCGCCCTGTTATCCCGCTCACCATGACCGGTGTTGATACAGGCACCATGCCCGGCACGCCCGGCGCCGCCCCAGCGGCAATCCCCTCGGCAATCCCTCCTCCAACCTTTATGGGGTCTGCCATTTCAAAGAGCTTCAACATGCTCTCAATGGGCGTTACCGCCCCGATGAAATGATCGGACATCTGGTATGTCATGGATATGGCGCCCACCAGCTTGCCATCGATGTATACAGGGCTCCCGCTCATTCCCGCGGATATTCCGCCTGCCGCCTCAACGGGCTTGCCGCTCACCCTGACAAGGATCAAATCGCCCTCGCTGAGGTCGCCCTCGAGCACCCCAAGGACCTCCACCCCGAATTCCTCGACCTTCGTGCCCTGTACCACCGTCTTGCCTATGCCATGCATCCCGCGTTTCACCGCGCTAAGCGGCATGAAATCGTCACGGGGGGGCCAATCCCTCCCGGCTGACCGGACCTGTGGCCCGGGCAACACGAGAGCGGCCAGTGCCGAGGTTAGAAGCAATACCAGTAACAGCAGCACCAGTGATGGTCTGCGAGATTTCCGCGTCTTGCCCATGTGGATCCCTCACGTCCCTTCCCTTTCCTACGCCGCCCGGGCCGCATGCCATTCTGCCGGGCTATTTACTGAGCCGGCGCGGCCATTGATCGGGCCGCTCCGTGATCAAACAGCCCCGAGCTTTCAACAAAAACGAGAATTGCATCGCTCACCTTGCGCTCAACTCCATCTGAAGGCAGGTTTATGACGTAGTCCCGCACAACCATCGTCGACGAGCCTCCCCCGTCAAGGTTCATAGCATCGACCGCGCCTTGCCGGACCATGAACTCGGCAAGCTCCTCCAGGGTCATCCCTATGCTTATATCCCGCCTCCTGCCCGAGACGGCTACCAGGAGGAGATGCCTATCCGCGGTGATCCCCACAGCCGTCCTCGGGGCACGGCTCAGAGCTATATCGGGTCCGAAGCGCTCCTCGGCGCTGGTTATATGAACCTGCCCATTCTCAACGAGCCTTGGCCCGCCCCCGACGGCGTAGACTACGCCCCTCTCCATCCAGTCGCTGGTGAGCCCGACCCTGATCTCCACCTCGTCCCCCGGCCTCAGGCCGGCGATAAGCTCCTTCGCCCTCCCGTGCGCCGAGATGACATACCCATCCCAGGGGATTGCGAGATCGCTATTCCCGACCTCCGTGACCCTCCCGCCGGCAACTGCCACCTCTATACCGTAGTCATTGGTCCTGGTCGTGGCGCCGAAAAAGGGCGTATAGAGGATGACCTCCCCCTCCCTGCGCACCCTGTTGATCCCGTCGATTGCAAAGCTCCTCGATACGAGACCGCCCGCCCTGACGGTCACGGTTGCATCAAAACCGACGTTGCCCATGAAGACCTCTTTATCCCGCGTTATCCCAAGCGCCGTCCGGCCGAGGAGGGGCTCGGTTATGATCTGGCCATCAAGGATTATAAGGCCGAGCGGCCTCCCTGTCGAATCGAAATACACGCCATTTACCCCGGCTATAGCCCCCTCGCGAGCGACCATTGCACTCACAGGGGCGCGGCCGAAGCCCGATTCCTGAGCCAGGGAGGTCCGTATACTGATCTTCGGGTCATTCAGGTCTACATCAAGCATGTCGATCATCACCGGCCCGAGCGCAGTCCCTCTATCGATTTGAATGTACCTTATGCCGCTCGCGATGGAGATGCGGCGCTGTTCCTCGTACTGCTTGGGAATATCCACGACAATCCGGTCCGGGTCCGCCAGGGCAAAAACCTGGCACCTGGGCAGCGCGTACCTCAGGTCGAGCACTGCGCGCACGCGATCGCGATCGACCTGGTTGATCCTGATGGCTCGGAGCGTTACATCATCAACCGCCTGGACCTGTCGGGGGGCATTCTCGCGGGCCTCGTCGACATATACATAGGTACTCTCCATTTCTATTACGATCTTGGGTGGGTTATGCAACTGCGATACCGTGTAGGTCGCTGGTGAGGTGAGATCGAATACGACCCTAACCTTTTCAGGGTAGGCCCTGAATCTGACGCCCGTGAGTATAGAAGGGCCGGGGCTCGCCTGGGAACCCTCCAAATCCCGGGGGCCTCCAGAATCCGGAGCCTCCTGAGGACCCTGATAACTCTGAGGACTCTGGGAGTCCTGGGAATGCTGAGAGTCCTGGGAAACCCGGAAATCCTGGGGATGCTCAAGCTCCCCGGAGGCTGCAAGGGCGCATGGTCCGGGAAGCCAACCAATAAAGACGAATGCCAGGAGGATAAGGGAAATGGTGAACGCAGGGAGAAAAACGGTGAACGCAGTGAGAGAAAAACGGGAGGGGAAACACCTGTACATCACGGCACGCCTCCGGGGTCAGAGTAAGCAATTTATAGCCTTACTCTACTTCGCCGCGCCGCTTACATATCCTTCTTGATACCGCGATTTTGCCTCGAGAAGGGGAAACAAATGGTGTGAATCAGCGAGGCTCTCGAGAATCTTCCCGGTCCCCCGCACAACACAGCCGAGGGGGTCCTCGGCGACCTGGACCGGGATACCAGTCTCCTCCCTCAGCAGGCGGTCAAGGTCCCTTAGTTTCGCCCCCCCGCCCGTCAGCACCATCCCCTTATCGACAATATCCGCAGAGAGCTCAGGGGGGGTCCTCTCCAAAACGCCCCTGACACTATTAACGATGGCGCTAACCGGTTCGGCGAGCGCTTCAAAGGCCTCAGAGGACGTGTACCTTATTGTCCGGGGGAGCCCGGTCAAGAGATCACGCCCCCGTATATCGAGGGACCGGAGTCCATCATCAGGGTAGGCGGAACCTATCTCCATTTTGATTTCCTCTGCCGTCCGTTCGCCGATCATCAGGTTGTACAGTTTTTTGATGTGCCTTATAATCGCCTCGTCGCACTTGTCGCCACCAATCCTCAGAGCCTCAGCAACTACGATCCCATTCAGCGACAGGACGGCAACGTTAGTCGTACCCCCGCCTATATCCACAACCATATTCCCGCCGGGCTCCGATATATCAAGCCCTGCCCCGAGCGCGGCCGCCACCGGCTCCTCAGCGATGTAGGTGCGCCGGGCCCCAGCCTGCGTAGCTGCCTCGAATACCGCTCTCCTCTCTACATCTGTAACGCCAGAGGGGACGCAGATGACCACCCTTGGCCGGAACAGGCTGCGTCTACCGCATACCGCGCCAATGAAGTGCCTGAGCATGGTCTCAGTCACATCATAGTCTGCAATCACCCCATCCTTGAGGGGGCGGACCACACTGATGTTCCCGGGGGTGCGTCCAACCATGTCGCGGGCCTCATTGCCGACAGCGAGAACCCTATCGGTCTCCTTGTCCAGGGCCACGACTGAGGGCTCACAGAGGACTATTCCCTTCCCCTTGACATAAACCTTGATATTGGCGGTCCCGAGATCGATGCCGATGTCTGGAGATAGACCAAACATGGCTGGATCCCCCTTCACCCTCCGGATGATATGGATGAAACTATAGATGCCAGTATTGGGACTTCTACATACGTACATATTTTCCTCCCGAAATAACCGGAAATTACTCCTTTTTTCCCTTATATTTTTTTCTGGTGGCCTCCCCACCCCGGATATGTCTCTCGGCTTTATTCTGTTCGAGTATTTTCTTAACCTTTCGCGCAAGCTGTTTATTCATTGCCGGAAGCCGCTCGGTCATGTCCTTGTGGATGGTGCTCTTGCTGACATTATAGAGGCGCGCCGCTTGCCTGACCGTGGCCTTCGTCTCGATTATGTAATTTGCCACCTCGATTACACGGCGACGTATGTAGTCCCTCATTCCCCTGGCCCCCCACCTCTGGTTTAATACATTTATATGCGGGGACCAGGTGGATATGCTACTATCGCCATTACTAGTGCCATTACCGGGATTACCGCCGGGGTGAGAGCCGCAAGAATGCCCCGGGGTCTACCGGTTTGCCGCCTTTATGCACCTCGAAATGCAGGCAGGGACCGATGGGTTCTCCCCCATCATAGACCCTTCCGATCACGCTCCCCTGCTGGACCTCCTCCCCCTTTCCGACAAGAATCTCCTCACAGTGATCATAGATTGTCTGCACGCCGTTATCGTGCAGCAGGACCACCCTCCTGCCCTCGGGAGGGCCACCCTCAGCCGTGTCCACATCAGTCACAACCCCTGAGAGCGCGGCGCGGACCTCCTCGCCGGGCACAGTGGCTATATCCCACCCCCCGTTATACCGCCAATCGTCGTAGAGAGGGTGCTTCACCCACCCGAATCCCACGGCTACCTCCCCATTTACCGGCTCCATCATAGTCTCCGTAGCTTCCGTAGTTTTCATGGCTTCCATAGCTCCCTGTATAGCCCCCTGCCCCCCTGGTTCCCGCTCAAACCCCGGGGGTTTGGGACCCCGGGCCCCGGAATTCGGACTCTGTGTCCGCTGTATCTCCGGCCGCTGCCCAGCTTGCCCAGCTTGACCCGCCGGCCCGGCCACGTGCGCCATCTCAGTCGATTCAGTTGCTATGGTCGATATAAAGGACTGGCCCGCCAGGATGAGCCCGATCGAGAGCCCGGCCGCCACCGCCCCCACAGCCAGGCCACGCCTCAATCTAAGGGCTGACCGGAGACCTAACCGGAAGCCTGACCAGAGGCCCCCCACAAGCCTCGCCCCTGATGTGAACCGCACCGTAGTGGCCAATAATAAAGCCCGGGGCGAGATCCATGATTTCCATTTGGGCGCCTTGACCATCTTATCACCCCGGGCTTTATTATCCCCACATATTTCCTCTTTATGCAAACCCGACCCAACATGATATTTTTTAGCAGATTCACCGCTCAACGCCGGTGGTGAGCCTGACCACCTCAACCCCTGTGTAATAGTACTTTAAAATATCCTCAAAGCTCTTGCCCTGCCGCGCCATACCATCCGCCCCATACTGGCACATGCCCACGCCGTGGCCATAGCCGGTGGTCTGAATCAGGACGCTATCCCCGTTTATCCTCCAGGAAAGCCGGGTCGACCTGAGCCCGAGCCTATCCCTCAGGTCCGCCGCGCTAAATGTTCTATTCCCTATCCGGATCGTCTTCACGCGCCCTCGCGGGGATTGGGCTAGCACCTCAACCGGCCTGGCCATGGGGTCGCGGCTGATCACTTCCACGACCCTCCCGTTCACCCTCTGCGTCGTTACCTTCCTCACCCCGAATGTGACCCCCAACCTCCGCTCGAGTTCCTCCAGGCTGAAGACCCTCTGCTCTCGAAAGACCTGGCCGCCCCTGTGAAAATTGCAGGGCTTCCCCTGAAGATAGGGAACCGGGGCCGACCATACGTCTGCTGCATCATCCGTCGAGCCCCCGCAATTCGAGTGGTAAGCTGCATCTATTAATTCCCCATGGTAGGTTATGACGTAACCCTCTGTCGCCCTGACAGCCTGCGAGATCTTGTAGTAATAAGGGATGAATTCAAGATAGCCCCATGTCCTCCGCATATCATCCGTGGATTTCCAGGCCTGGCAGTGGCGATAGTCTGTACATACGTCGGCCCCGGGGTGTTCGAGGCACCCCTTGCCACCAAAGGCCCTCATACGCTTTAAAGCAAAGGTGCGGGCGGCTACGGCCTGCGCCTTGAGTGCCTCGAGCGCAAAGGAAGCAGGCATCTCCGCCGCAACGACCCCAATAAGGTATTGCTCTAGGGGCATCCGGACGATCTTCTTTTGCGGCTCAATGTATACGGATATCTCAGGACTCGAGGTTTGCGGGGGTGCAGGCGGCACATTGAAGCTGCATCCCCTGAGAGCTATGATTGAGGGAAGGACAATGATGACCACGAAGCAGAAGGCAACGATGAAAAAAACCATTCTCTTCATTAAAGATAGCGCCCCCTGGACTGGATCGCAGAGCTCCGCCGCAGGGCTGGCTGGCCAAGGCGGAGCCAAAACCAGATATGCTTGTCTAAACCGTCTATAATCTATCTATATTGCGATGTCCAAGGGTTTAGAACCTTCCAGGCACCCGGCGAGCCCCGGGCCAGCTTGCTCTCTCTCAACCCTCTCAATCGTTGCGCCCAGCTTCGAGAGTTTAATTTCGATATTCTCATATCCGCGATCGATGTGATGAACCTCTGATACCTCTGTTTCGCCTTCTGCAACAAGCGCTGCCAGGATGAGGGCCGCACCGGCCCGCAGGTCGGTGGCCTTCACTGGAGCGCCCGTGAGGCGGGGCATACCCTCAATAATGGCCGTCCTCCCATCGATCTTGATGTTCGCACCCATCCTCTTCAGTTCATCAACATACATGAACCTGTTTTCAAATACCGTCTCGGTTATAATGCTCGTGCCCTGCGCGATCGACAGCAATGCCGCCACCTGCGCTTGCAGGTCGGTGGGGAACCCGGGGTACGGCATGGTCTTGACATCAGCGCTCTTCAACATCACGCTGGACCTTACCCTGATCCCTGTAGCCTCCTCATCGACACGTACACCTATTTCCCGCAATTTGGCGATGAGCGGCTTGAGGTGTTCAGGCAGTGCATTCTTGACAAATACATCCCCATGGGTTATGGAAGCGGCTATCATATAGGTACCAGCTTCGATCCTGTCGGGCAGGATCGCGTGGGTTGCTCCCCCGAGGCGTTTCACGCCCTCGATGCGGATGATATTGGTGCCGGCGCCGCGGATGTTGGCCCCCATGGCGTTGAGAAAGCTCGCCAGGTCCACGACCTCTGGTTCCTTGGCAGCATTCTCGATGATGGTGGTCCCCGTGGCCAGCGTTGCAGCCATCATTATATTCTCGGTCGCCCCCACGCTTGGAAAATCGAGATAGACATGGCCGCCCGAGAGCCCGTTCCCGGCGGTGGCCTCCACATACCCATGTTCCCTAGCGATGCTGGCCCCCAGCGACTCAAAACCCTTGAGGTGAAGATCAATGGGCCTGGTCCCGATGGCGCACCCACCAGGCAAGAATATCTTGGCATACCTGAAGCGGGCCAGCATGGGCCCCATAATAAGAAAAGAGGCCCTCATCTTCCGGACAAGGTCATAAGGAGCCTCTACGGCCCTGACATCGCTGGCATCCAGCCTCAAAACGCTCGATTTCGAGGATTGACCGGCTGCAATCTTGACACCGAGGCTGCGCAGGACCTCCTGGATCGTGCGAACATCCTCCAGCCTCGGGATATCCTCCAGGATCACCTCGCCGTCCGACAAAAGGGATGCCGCCATTATGGGCAATGCTGCGTTCTTTGCGCCGCTTATCTTCACGATGCCGTCAAGTCGTCTGCCACCTTGAATTCTGATCCTAGTCACCGGCTATCCTCCCAGATTAGTGGCTCCCCTACAACGTAGAGTGTAACATCTGCCCAGCTAAATATGCAAGCGGCAATTCATGGATTTTAAAATCACAGCTTCATGGATTTCAAAATCATGACTGGTTGGTCCCGCCGCATGTTACGGGGCCGATCCCCCGCTGACCGCCCTGACATTCTCAGCAAACTGGGACTTTACAACAAGCTGCCTGAATTCCTCGTTGCTCTTCGTGTGGGTGAGGCGCTCCAGCACGAGCTCAGTTGTATCGGCAATTCCAAGGGATCCGAAAGCCTTCCTCAAGAGCCAGACCATATCCAGCTCCTCCGGCGTCAGGAGCAGCTCCTCTTTCCGCGTCCCGGACCTGTAAATATCGATCGCCGGGAAAATCCTCCGCTCGGCAAGGCGCCTGTCGAGGTGGATCTCCATATTTCCGGTCCCTTTAAATTCTTCGTAGATAACATCATCCATGCGACTCCCTGTCTCCACAAGAGTCGTCGCGAGGATGGTCAGGCTTCCTCCTTCTTCGATGTTGCGCGCGGCGCCAAAAAAGCGCTTGGGCCGGTGAAGCGCGCTAGGATCCAGCCCTCCGGACAGCGTCCTGCCACTAGGAGGTTCTACAAGATTGTACGCGCGAGCGAGCCGGGTTATACTATCCAGCAGGATAATCACGTCCTTTTTATGCTCAACAAGCCTCCTGGCGCGCTCGAGAACCATCTCGGCAACCCGGATGTGGTTATCAGGCGGCTGGTCAAAGGTTGAGCTCGTCACCACCCCTTTGACCGACCTCTCCATATCTGTGACCTCCTCGGGCCTTTCATCGACCAGGAGCACGAGGATCTCTATCTCGGGGTGGTTGGCGGATATGGCGTTCGCGATCTTCTTGAGAACGGTCGTCTTCCCGGCCTTGGGCGGGGATACTATCAGCCCTCGCTGCCCCTTGCCGAGAGGCGCCATGATATCTATCATGCGCGTGGTGATCTCCTTTGGATCGGTTTCCAGCTTGATCCTCTGGTTTGGATAGATCGGCGTGAGATCCTCAAAGTGCAGCCTCTTGCTGGCGGCCTCCGGGTCCGCCGAGTTTACAGCCTCAACCCTCAGGAGGGCGAAATACTTCTCGTTCTCCTTGGGCGGCCTGACCTGACCGGATATAAGGTCACCCGTCCTGAGGTTAAACCGGCGTATTTGAGACGGGGAGACATAGATGTCATCCTGGCTTGGTGACAGGCCCGCAACCCTGAGAAAGCCGAAGCCATCCGGCATTATCTCGAGGATTCCCTCCGCGAATAGCAGGCCTTCCCTTTCGATCTGGACCCTCAGGATTTCAAATATGAGATCCTTCTTTCTCATCTTTGAGTAGCCCGCAATCTGGAGCCCACGGGCGATTTCATATAATTCTGGTATCGTCTTGCTCTCCAATTCGGCAATATTCAGCATTGGGTAACTCACCCTCCATAGTCTCTAAACGTTTTTCCCAACCGCATCTTTTCCTGGATATATCTTATATGACAAAAACATACAATAATACAGGCTTCTATAAATCTAGCCACATCCAAAAATGATTCCCAAGGGAGCCAGCTCCCACTGAGGCCGGCTCGTTTCTCTCGTATTCATTTCCATGACATATCTGCACCAGTTAGGGTATCGACAGCCCCGATAATCCACCCGGTGGCTGTCATAATCAGCAGGAGAATCCATGGGCAACGCGATAAAATAGATACGGGAAAACTCTGCAGGAGAGAGGTGTAGGCCCGCGGTCTCAGCTCTTCTTATGCGTCTTGCGTGTACCGAACTTGCCGGCATCGATACAATTGAAACCGCCCTTGGTAAGCTCGATGCTCTTTACCTTCCTGATAACGTCGAGGTCCTCCCTTGTCTCGGCATATATTATGTTTATGCTATCGCACCTGGGACAGTGAAGCTCCAACTTCTCGGGGTAGATATCCACTTCGATATTATAATTACCACATTGACAATATAAATTCCCGGAGCTTGCGATCTTATGAAGGAGCTTCAAAGTCTCAAGCATGACCTCAGGGGTCTTGAAGTAGCCCTCGAAACCGAGATCGCTTATGAGGGCCTCCACATCATATTGATAACTTCTTATTGCGCTCTTGATCTTCTTGGTACGGCCAAGATATCCGAGCTCCAGGGCTGTTTCGGGGCACACCAGGGTAGTCAAGTCATCCTGGCAGAACCTGGCTCCATCAAGCGGGATTACATGAGAGGTCTCGCACACCAGGCAGGGGATATTAAAGAAGTACCTCCTGTAATCTTTGGTTGATATGACGGCCTTAGTCTCGCCGCAAGGGCAGGTGACCTTAAGAACCCTGTTGTGGGTGAAGTAGAAAAGCGAGAATACATGATAATCGAGCCTTCCACACGAAGGGCACCTCAACGCCAAAGTCCTCGTCGTCTTGATCAACATCTTGCTACCCCCAAGCCCCGCCCGACTTCACTATCACGACTTATTCGCCGCCCGCATAGAAATTCCTCTTTCCCATGCAGGAGGATAACACAAGTATTACCCTGCACTAAAAATCTATTCCTGGGAACATCCTTGTGTGCCTCTGCATTCTCTACATTCCAGGGCAGCTCCAATAAAGCTCTTGAAGAGAGGGTGCGGCCTGTTGGGTCTCGACTTGAATTCCGGGTGGAACTGGGTACCGACAAACCAAGGGTGCCCGGGCAGCTCAATTATCTCAACGAGCCGTTTATCCGGGGAGATGCCGGCTATCCTCATGCCAGCATCCACCAATTTAGCCCTGTATTCATTATTGAATTCATACCGGTGACGGTGCCTCTCATATATCACCTCACGTTCGTATGAGCGCGCCGAGATGGAATCATTGGTCAGGCGACACGGGTAAGTCCCAAGCCGCATGGTGCCCCCGAGATCCTCAACGTCCTTCTGCTCCGGCAGGAGGTCGATGACAGGGTGCGGCGTATCGGGGTCGAACTCAGAGCTGTTGGCCTCCTCGAGGCCACATACATCCCGCGCGAATTCTATGACCGCACACTGCATGCCGAGGCATAAACCAAAATACGGCACCTTTCGCTCCCGGGCGAAACGGGCAGCCTGGATCTTCCCCTCGATGCCGCGGTTGCCGAAGCCTCCCGGCACCACCATCCCATCAACCCCGCTTAACTCAACCTCAGGGTCCCTCTCCTCGAGCAACTCAGAGTTTACCCAGCGCACCTTGACTTCGGCCTCGTAGGCTATCCCAGCATGACGCAGGGCCTCTGTCACGCTGAGGTAAGCGTCGGGCAGGGCGACATACTTCCCCACGATGGCTATCTCGACCTGGCGCTTCGGGTTCTTGATCTTTGAGACAATCTCCCTCCACTCGTTCAGGTCTCTATTGCCGCAAGGGAAGCCCAGCCTCTTCGCTACGATATCGTCAAGACGCTCTTCCTCAAAGATCAACGGGACCTCATAGATGGTCTGGGCATCTATATTGGGGATTACGGCCTCCTCATCGATATCGCAAAACAAGGCTATCTTGCTCTTGACCTCCTTGGACAACGGCCGGTCGGACCTGCACACAATGACATCGGGCTGGATTCCTATGCTCCTGAGCTCCTTGACGCTGTGCTGAGTCGGCTTTGTCTTGAGCTCCCCGGCTGCAACGATATACGGCACAAGCGTTACATGAATGTACATGACCTCTTCCCTGCCGAGATCGGTCCTCAGCTGGCGTATGGCCTCCAGAAACGGCAGGCTCTCGATGTCGCCGACCGTCCCGCCGACCTCGACGATCGCCACATCCGCGTTGGACTCCTTGCCAACCCTCAGGATGCGCGTCTTTATCTCATTGGTTATATGAGGAATGACCTGAACTGTGCCGCCGAGGAAATCACCCCGCCTCTCCTTGGAGATGACCGACCAGTAGATCATGCCCGTCGTTACGTTGTTGGCCTTGCTCAGGTTCACATCCATGAAGCGCTCATAGTGTCCCAGGTCCAGGTCTGTCTCGGCGCCATCGTCGGTGACGAAAACCTCACCATGCTGGTAGGGGCTCATGGTGCCCGGGTCGACATTTATATATGGGTCGAGCTTCAGGGCTGTGACCTGCAATCCTCTGCTCTTTAATAACCTCCCGAGGGACGCCGCCGTTACGCCCTTTCCAAGGGCGGAAACAACCCCGCCCGTAACGAAGATATATTTTGCCATAGCCTGCGGTGCTATCGCCTACCCCCTTGCATCCTGAATCCAGCTCTAAAATTCAGCTCCAGAATCCACCCCTGAATATCTCACGCACCGGGGATAACCGTGGATCACTCGTAGGAGAACACATAAATCGTCCTCTCCCCCGGGATATCCTGGGCTGAAAGCTCGAGTGATACAGAATTCGTCCGCACTATATTATCCTTATCTATGAGGAACTTGTCAACAGGATCTATGGGAAAAGCCAGGGCAGGGGTCTTATAGTGCATCGGGACTATCACGGCTGGCTTCAGCGCGTCAATAACCCTCGTGGCGCCCGCGGCATCGATGGTGAAGTTGCCTCCGACCGGGACCAGCAATATGTCGACATGTCCTATCTCATCCACCTTGGCAGGGTCGAGCATGTGACCGAGATCACCTAGGTGGCATATCTTCAGACCATCCACGCCAATAACAAACACGATATTGGGCCCCCGCTTCCTGCCCCCCTGGTTATCGTGGAAGGTGGAGACCCCATGGACGGGCACGCCCTTTGCCTCGTGCCTGCCGGGCGTCTTCACGACAACAGGGTCGCCCTCGACGCACCCGACATTGTTGTGGTCGAAATGGTCATGGCTCACCGTGACTATATCGGCCCTGACGGATGGCACGGGATAGCCTACCGTTTCATCAAAGGGGTCGGTGAGGATCCTGACCTCCGGGGAAGAGCTCGTGATCATGAAACACGCGTGACCAAACCACCTAAGCCTCATCATCTACACTCCCTTCTCCTCTTCATTGAAACTCCTTTCTCCAGTGGATGATTCCTCCGGGATGCCTGGGATTTCCGGGGTATCCAGGATATCCGGAGTATAGGGTTCCTCCTCCGGGACCGTATGGATATTATATTTCTTGAGCACCTCCACGGCGCCATTACCCTGGAGGAAGCTCAGTATCCCCATAAAAAGCAGCGCAAAAGCGGGAGCGATGACGATGCATACGACTGCCACCAAGAGGTTGAAAAAAGACATGAGGATCGAGAAAAAGGGGTTATCCAGGATGAGTAGGGCCGACCGCTTTAACGCCTTCCCGGTGCCGGTATCCTGCTGGACAACCAGGGGGATCAGGTAGTTCATCATCATCAAGACGAAAAGAAGGGCATATATCCATATGCCGCCCACGGCCTTGATAACAGGGTTCTTATTTGTGAAACAGAATACGATGTCAGCGAGGAGAACCGCTATCAGGAGAAGCTCCGCAGCCATGAGGCCCAGCGCCCGGACGCCAAATCGCCTGAAGCCCACGATGAAATCCCTGATCCCGATATCCTCCCTCTTCAGGACCAGAAACACGACATATGAAGCGGCGGCGGTGGCTGGCGCAGTCCCCACCAGCGCGAGCCCCGCCACCACCCATGGCGACCTTGTGAAGAGTGAGGCTCCCATGACCACAATGACGGCCCAGGCAAACCACATAATGCTATTCATGAGCACGGTGCCGAGGTAACCATAGGAATCCTTTATTGATTTGACAAAAACGGATCCAGCCTTCCTCAATTCCTGGCCGGCTCTCCCCATCCCCTTGCCCCCTCCCGCCTTCTGAGTTATTGCACGCCTAGTGATATGCTATTGCACGCCTGGTGATGCGCCTGACGATACGCATGGCGATACACATGGTGATTGCATGCCCCTTACAGGTGGATCACATGCGCTCCGGAGCCGAAACCCCCAGGATCCCCAGCAGGTTGCGTAGGACAATCCGGGTTGCATTCGCCAGCACCAGCCTGGCGGCGGTCAGCTCCCGATCATCGCTTATCACCCTGTAGCTGTTATAAAAGGAATGGAACATGCCCGACAGGTCCAGCGCATACTTGGCCATGCGATTCGGCGCCCTGTCCCGGGCCGCCGCGATGATCTCATCCGGGAACGCCGCGAGCTTCTTTATGAGCTCCACCTCGGCATCCTCGACCAGGAGCCCGAGGTCGGCCTCTCGCGCAGGGACGCACTTCACCCCAAGCTCAGCGGCCTGTCTCATGATGCTCGAGAGCCTGGCGTGGGCATACTGGATATAGTACACCGGGTTCTCCTGCGACTGCTCCTTGGCGAGCTCCATATCGAAGTCGAGATGGCTGTCGATGTTCCTCATCACAAAGAAGTAACGCGCGGCATCCCTCCCGACTTCCTGGATCAGATCGTCCATTGTGATGAACTCGCCGGCCCGCTTCGACATCCTGACCTGCTCACCGTGGGAGTAAAGGGTCACAAGCTGGAGGAGCAGGACCTCCAGGGCGTCCGCAGGGTAGCCAAGGGCCTGCACGCCCGCTTTCGTCCGTGCGACGTAGCCGTGGTGGTCGGGGCCCCATATATCTATGACCCTGTCAAACCCCCGGTCGAGTTTGTTCTTGTGGTATGCGAGGTCGCGCAGGAGGTAGGTGTATTTCCCGTCGCTCTTGACGACAACCCTATCCTTATCATCCCCGAAGGCCGTCGACTTGAACCAGACAGCCCCGTCCGCCTCGTAGAGCAGGCCCTTCGAGCCCAGGATCTCCATGACCTGCTTGTCCGCGCCAGAATCCTCCAGGGTCTTTTCCGAAAACCATACATCGAACTCCACGCCAAAGGCGCGGAGCGATTCCCGCTGCATGCGCAGTATCTCTGATACCGCGTAGCCCTTGAAGAAGCCCCGCCGTTCCTCGCCGGACATGCCAGCGATATCCTGGCCCTTCTCCTCAAGGGCCCGGCGCGCAAGGTCGGTGATATATTCCCCCTGGTAGCACTCGGGGGAGAGCTCCACGGGCTCCCCCAGCAGCTGCCTGTATCTCAGCTCGACGGACTTGCCGAGCACGTCCACCTGGTTCCCAGCATCATTAATGTAGTATTCGCGCGACACCTGATAGCCTGCGGCCGCGAGGATGTTGGCCAGGGTATCGCCGACGGCCCCCGCCCGGGCGTTCACCACATTCATCGGCCCGGTCGGGTTTGCGCTCACGAATTCGATCTGGATCTTCGCGCCCCCGCCAAAATCGCTGGTCCCGTAGGCCTCGCCGGCCTCCTCAATCATAGCCAGCGTTTCCTCGAGCCACGCCCGCCTCAAAAAGAAGTTTATGAAACCGGGGCCGGCGACCTCAACCCTCTCCACGTAGCCGCGAGGGGCGCCGCTAACGCTGATGCGCCTGGCCAGAATCGCGGCGATGTCGCGCGGGGACCTGCGCGCGCTCCTGGCCAGCATAAGCGCGACGGTGGTTGCAAAATCACCGTGCGACCTGTCCCGGGAGGTCTCTATTGGAATGGCCGGTATATCAAATGGCGGAAGCTCGCCTTCCGCCTGCGCCTCGCGAATCGAGTTCCTTATCATCTCCTCGAGCTCAATCCGGATTTTCTCTGAGATGTTATACGACACTGTTTCCCCTCCAATTTCCCACCAGACACTCTTTCCCAATTCCCCCTCCGGCGATTTCCCCACCGGATATCCTCGGATATCAAATATCTCTAAACCTAAATACCAGTTATCCAAATACCAATATACCAATGCGGGACCGCTACTGCACCATCGTCGCCGCCTCCATGTCCTTCTCATCCTTAAAGGGTCCGACGGCCGCCATCCTCAAATCATCAGGGCGAAGGATGTCGGCAGCGACGCGCTTGATATCTTCTAAAGTTACAGCCTCGATCTTGGCCAGGACTTCATCCACCGGGATCACGCGGCCGATAAGAAGCTGCGAATCGCCCATGCGCAGCGATAGATTCAGCGTATCCTCGAGCCTCAGGGCGAGGCTTCCCTTGAAGAAGTTCTTCGCGAACCGGAGCTCCTCCTCGGAGAGGCCGTGGTCCCGGATCTTCCAAAGCTCATCAAGGACAACCCTGGTCGCCTCGGGCCCCTTGGCTGGGTCCACGCCTGCGTAGACTTTAAAGAGACCCGTGTCAACGTAGGTCTCGAAGTCCGACCCGACGGCGTAGGCAAGGCCCCGCCTGACGCGAACCTCCTGGAACAACCGGGAGCTCATCCCCCACCCGAGAGCCGCGTTGAGAACCTCCAGGACGTACCGGTCAGGGTGGGTCCGCCCGTAGGCTCGAAGCCCAACTGCGAAATTGGCCTGCTTGATATCGCGCTTTTCGACCAGGATTTTCGAGCCGCCCGGGGTGTTCGAGCCGTTCTCCCCCTGCCCGGGCTCCGTCCGCTTGCGGCCGGGCTCGCCCTTCCCTCCCGACCCTTCCGAGAAGTAGTTGGATACCGCATTGATCACATCTTCAGTCTTGAAATTCCCCGCGATGCTCACGACGATGTTTTTAGGGACGTAAAGGCCGTGGACATACTCCAGGATATCCTCCCGGGAGAGGGACCGGATCACGTCCTCGGTCCCGGCGATGCTCCGGCCGAGGGGATCCCCCGGCCACATAAGCTCATCCAGCAGGATGTGGACCCAGGCGTCGGCCTTGTCATGGACCATTCTAATCTCCTCAATTACGACGGTCCTCTCCTTCTCTATCGCCTCGGGCAGGAAAAGGGAATTGAGAACAATGTCGCACAGAACATCGAGCCCAACCCCGAAATGCTCGCTAGGGACCTTCACAAGGTAGCATGTGGCCTCTTTATTAGTGAAGCCGTTAATGGTGCCCCCCACACCCTCTATCGCAACGGACAGCTTCTGGTTATCCTCCCGCTTCCGGGTGCCCTTGAACAACATGTGCTCTACGAAATGGGATACCCCGTTGATGCTCTTATCCTCGTATCTCGAACCCGCTCCGATCCAAATGCTGATGGATACCGATTTCATGTGAGGCATCTCCTCGGTGACGACGGCGAGGCCGTTGCCGAGGACCTCAGCGTGAGCCATGCATATCACCCCTGAGTATCTTTTCCCGAGCCTGAGAATATCTATACCCGGGCCAATAACCCGGGCTGATACCCGGACTGGCAACCGGCCTACGCCCGGGCTACACCCGGACCGACCCCCTGCCGAGGCTCTCGAGCACGCGGCGTATCTCCGGCAGGCTCGCCCTCGCAGCATCCCTGCCGCGCTCTATACATTCGGGGATTCGGTCGAAATCCAGGAGCCCCACATCGTAGATTTTCGGTTTTATTATCACGTCAGCCGAGCCCGCAAGCTTGACATCTGTGAGCTCACGCCCCATTATGTCACTGGCCTGCATCACTATCTCGAGCACGTTGTCCACGGGCTCCCGCCTCTTGCCCGCATATCCCAGGTCCACGGCTATGACGGCATCCGCGCCCATGCTCTTCAGGATGCCGGCCGGGACGTAGTCCTTGACCCCCCCATCTACAAGGGAGCGCCCCTTCACCTCAAAAGGGGTGAAGATGCCTGGAATGCCGCTGCTGGCGCGCGCTGCAACCGAAACTGGCTGGTCAGTGATGAATACCGTATCGCTAAATGCTGTGTCGCTCTGCACGCCCCGGTGGGGGATCCAATGCGGCGCTGTAAAGATTATAGTCTCGCCGGAGTTGATGTCCGTCGCGATTATAGCGCAGGGTATGTAGAGGTCCTCGAAGCCCTTGCCGCCCGAGGCCTTTCCTATCAGCGCCTCGAGCTCCTTCCCGTCTATGATGCCGGCTGGCACGCCCTTCAGCTTTGGGCACTCCAGGTGCAGCCAGTCGCAGACGATCTTGAGGAGCATCTTCCCTAAAACCTTCAGGCTTATCTTTATCGTGAAAAGCTCCTCCGGGTGGATACCCCGCACCAGCCTCTCGAGCTCGCCAGGGTCGAGCCCCGAGGCGTAGAGGCCGGCCACTATGCTCCCCGCGCTCGTGCCGGAGATCATGTCGGGATGAATACCCTCTTCTATGAGGACCTGGAGCACGCCGATATGAGCGGCCCCCCTCAGGCCGCCTGCACCAAGCGCCAGGCCGATAGTAGGCTTCCTCCGTATAAAGGCCAGCTTCCCGCTCATCCCTGCCCACCTCCGATTTCCATGCCCTCGCTATGCATATATTACCATAAAATCATCCCTGCTACATCCCCGCTCCCCGCTACATCCCCGCTACATCGTGCCAGGCCACTCATGGTGTTCCATCTTTACATTAATATACTATACCGTATTTAAAAAAAATGATAGTTCCCGCTTGCGCTCTGAGATTCCTCCCAATCCAACAGGGGGAACTAGAAGCTACATCCATACCGGTCAGGCCCCGCGTTCCCTGACTATCTCCTTGACCTTCATGAGCCTGGTGAGATTCCCGCGCTCCATCTCGTCGAGCTTCATGGTGATATAGCGGGCCGTCTCCTCAAGCTGTGGGATCAGGACGTATTCCAGGGCGTTGACGCGCCTCCGCGTCTTCTCGATCTCGGCCGAGAGCAGCTCCACGGACTTCTCCACCTCGGCGAGCTCGACCATCCTGGGCAGGACCCCGGCCAGCGAGCCTATGGCGAAATCAAGCTCACTTGCGGTAGCCGCCAGGCCGTACGGATATATCTCGCTCTCCTGCGCCTCGCCCCTTTCCGCCCATGAGAACTTCGGAACCTTCACGCTCAGGACGTTTACGCTGGTGGCATCAAACTCCAGCGTCCGCTTGGGATACATGATGGCCTCCTCGATAACCTCGGGGGGCATCACGGCGCGGGCCATGAGAAAACTCTTGAAGGCCTTCCCGAGCTTACCCTCTACCTCCTCCCGTAGCTCCTTGTTGCGTCTGACGAGGGCGAGGAACTTCTTCATAAGCTCATCGCGCTTATCCTTGAGAAGCTTATGGCCCCGCACCGCCATCGCAAGACGCCTGCGCGTGCGCAGGAGATGCATCCGGGTTGGGCTTACCCTTACCTCCATCTACCTCACCCCTCCCCACAGCCAAGACCTAGGACGCCGCGGCAGCCCCAGGCAGGTACTTCTCGAGGTACTCATCGCGCACGCGCTTGAGCTCCCTCCTGGGCAACATGGCGAGGAGTCCCCACCCGATATTCAACGTCTCCTCGATGGTGCGGTTCTCATCCCTGCCCTGGGTGACATAACGCGCCTCAAATGCATCGGCAAACTTCGCAAACTGCCTGTCGATGCCGGACAACGCCGCCTCGCCGAGGATCACAGCCAATTCCTTTGCCTCCTTGCCCCGGGCGTACGCGGCGTAAAGCTGGTTCATGGTATCCGAATGATCCTCGCGCGTCTTGCCCTTGCCGATGCCCTTATCCTTCAGCCGCGAGAGCGAGGGCAGCACGTCGATGGGCGGGTAGATGCCCTTGCGGTGCAGGTCACGCGACAGAAATATCTGGCCCTCCGTTATATACCCCGTCAGGTCGACTATGGGGTGTGTCTTATCATCCTCGGGCATTGTCAGGATCGGTATCTGGGTTATCGAGCCCTTCCTGCCCTTTATGCGGCCAGCCCGCTCGTAGATAGTCGCCAGGTCCGTATAGAGATAGCCAGGATAGCCCCGCCGGCCCGGCACCTCCTTGCGCGCAGCGGAGACCTCGCGCAAGGCCTCGCAGTAGTTCGTCATGTCGGTGAGGATGACCAGCACGTGCATATCCTGTTCATACGCCAGGTACTCGGCGGCCGTCAGGGCCATCCTGGGCGTCGCGATCCGCTCGATGGCAGGGTCGTTAGCGAGGTTTACGAAGAGCACCGCGCGCTCTATGGCACCGGTCCTGCGGAAGTCCGAGATGAAGTAGTCGGCCTCTTCGAAGGTAATCCCCATGGCGCCAAAGACCACTGCAAACTTCTCCTCCGTGGCCAGGACCCTGGCCTGCCTCGCGATCTGGGCGGCGAGCTCGGCATGGGGCAGGCCCGACGCTGAGAATATGGGAAGCTTCTGGCCCCTCACGAGGGTATTCAGGCCATCTATGGCGGATATCCCCGTCTGGATAAACTCCGACGGGTAGTCCCTGGCATAGGGGTTTATCGGGTTCCCGTTGATATCCAGCTTCTTCTCTGGTATGATCCGCGGCCCCTTATCCCGGGGACGGCCGAGGCCGTCGAAGACGCGGCCGAGGATATCCATGGATACGGCAAGCTCGATGCCATGGCCGAGAAATCTCACCCTCGCTGATGAGATGTTGAGGCCCGTCGAGCCCTCAAACAACTGGATAAGGGCATTTGTCCCCGATGCCTCGAGCACACGCCCCCGGCGGACCTCCCCGCCCGGGAGCTCGATCTCCACAAGCTCGCCGTATTTCACGTCCTCCACCTGCTCGACGAGCATCAGGGGGCCGGCAACCTCGCGAATCGTCAAATATTCCTTAAGCAACCTCCTCGCCTCCCGTCTCCGTCGCACCAAGCGCACTGACCTGCTCCTTTATATCCCTCTCGATATTATCAAACCTCTGCATCTCCGTCTCGGGGATATACTTCATCCTTGCGATGGACTCCCTCACGGGCAGCTCGAGGATGGCGTCCAGTGCCGCGCCACCCTCCAGGACGGCCCGGGCTGCATGGTGAAAATGAAGAATCGCCTTGAGCATCCTGTACTGCTTCGCAAGGGATGTATACGTATCAACCTCGTGATAGGCGTTCTGGTGGAGGAAATCCTCTCGCAGGGACTTCGCCGTCTCCAGCGTCAGGCGGTCCTGCGTCGAGAGGGCGTCCACGCCAACCAGCCTCACGATCTCCTCCAGCTCGGACTCCTCCTGCAGGATCTTCATGGCCTCCCCCCGCAGCTCCCCCCAGTCGCCCGCTATGTCGCGCTTTATATACTCCTCGAGCCTATCGAGGTAGAGGGAATAGCTCCTCAGCCAGTTGATGGCGGGGAAATGCCTCCTCGCCGCCAGCGCGTCATCGAGCCCCCAGAAGACCTTGACGATCCTCAACGTGGCCTGCGTCACGGGCTCCGAAAGGTCGCCGCCCGGCGGCGAAACCGCCCCTACAACTGTGAGCCTGCCCTCCCGGCCGTCCTTCCCCAGGCAGACCACGCGGCCAGCCCTCTCGTAGAATTCAGCGACCCGGGACCCCAGGTAAGCTGGATACCCTTCCTCGCCGGGCATCTCCTCGAGCCGCCCCGATATCTCTCTCAGGGCCTCGGCCCAGCGCGAGGTGGAATCCGCCATCAGGGCAACGCTGTAACCCATGTCCCGGAAGTACTCTGCAATCGTGATGCCCGTATAAACCGACGCTTCGCGCGCCGCAACCGGCATATCCGAGGTGTTTGCAATCAACACGGTCCGCCTCATGAGCGGCTCGCCGGTGCGAGGGTCCGTCAACTCCGGAAAATCCATGAGCACCTCGGTCATCTCATTGCCGCGCTCGCCGCACCCGATGTAGACTATGATATCAGCATCAGCCCAGCGCGCGAGCTGGTGCTGGATGATGGTCTTCCCGCTCCCGAACGGCCCGGGCACGCACGCCGTGCCGCCCTTGGCCACGGGGAAGAGGGTGTCTATGATGCGCTGGCCCGTGATGAGCGGCTCAACGGGCGGCAGCTTCTCCCTGTAAGGCCTGCCCCTGCGAACAGGCCACCGGCTCATCATCGAGATCTCGCGGACCCCGCCCGCAGTGCTGATCCTGGCTATCGTCTCCGTCACAGTTGCCTCGCAGGGCTCAATCTCCTCGACCAGTCCCTCGACGCCGTAGGGCACCATTATGCGGTGCTCCACCACAGGGGTCTCACTGACCACCCCCAGGACATCGCCGGGACCGACGTGATCGCCAACCCTGGCCCTGGGCTCAAACCGCCACTTCCTCGCGCGGTCCAGGCCCGGCGCCTCAACGCCGCGCTCGATGCGGTCGCCTGCGGTCGCGCGGATCACATCGAGCGGCCTCTGAATTCCGTCGTAGATCGCCTCGATGAGGCCCGGTCCCAGCTCAACGCTGAGGGGCTCACCCGTTGTGTATACCGGGTCCCCAGGGCCAAGCCCGGCCGTCTCCTCGTAGACCTGTATCGACGCCTTGTCCCCGCGAATCTCGATTATCTCCCCGACGAGCCTCTTCTCGCCCACCCGGACTACATCATACATCTTGGCATCATGCATCCCCTCGGCGACTACGAGGGGGCCTGAAACCTTGATGATCCTTCCTCCATTCATAGCTGCTTACCTGCCTCTTTTTGAAATAGGATGTCGGCTCCGACCGCCCTCTCCACGGCCGCCTTCATCTTACGCATAGCTATGCCCAGGCTCCCTGCGTTATTTGGAATGAGAAGGATAGCGGGAAGCGGCTCCTGGCTGAACCGCTCCAGCTCCTCTTCCATGCCTGCCGCAAGCGCCTCGGTCAGGAAAATACAGGCAAATCCCTCCTTTACTATATCGCGGAGGGTTTTCTTCGCGCTCTCGGCATCGGCAACAGGAAAGACCGAGACGCCCAGGGCTCGAAAGCCCAGCACCGAGTCCCTATCCCCTATGACACCGATCTTATACATAGACATCACGTAACCTTTCCCTGATGGTCTCCCTGGGAAGGCCGTTGGCCTTGCCGACCAGGATGATCCTGAGCATCCGGATCTCATTCTCCTTGGCCAGGAGATAGCCGATCAAGGGCTCAGGGCCAAATGCGACATATTTTGCCCTTTTTAGATAATTGAGGAGGTAGACGTCACGGGCTTTTTCAAAATATGAAAGGCTTCCGTCCACAGCGAGGCGCTTGAGTCCATCCTCAATTATGGACGCGTAATCGCTGCCGGCAAACTCATCCGCTACAGCCTCCATGGGCCGGTCATATGCGTCCAGGAATTTGCTCAACTCGAGCCTGCCGCCCGGCAGGAAGGCCTCCGCAAAGGAGGTTCTATCCTTGCCCATCTGCTTCGACCGGATGAGGGCCGCGATATTAATGAGATCGGCCTGCCTCGCCAGGTAATCCACAAGGAAGTCGATCCCCTGCCCTGCCGCCTCGGCGCACATGAAAGAATATGCCTCCCTGTCCAGCACATTATCTATCGTAACAGGATCACGAGTCTCTTCATATGCGGCTAAGGCGCGCTGGAGGGCCGCCCGGTGCGGCTCGGGAAGGTCGCGGACTTCACCCTCATTCACGGCCCGCGCCAGCGCCTCCAGCCTGACCGAGCCAATATCGAACAGCCCGCGCTCCAGCGCCTGATCCGGTCCCGATCCTGGCGCCCCCGGCATCTGGCCTTCACCCAGCCCACCTGGCACGCCCGGCCCGCCTCTTCCCGAACTCTCCCTCCCAGAGCTCTCGCCCAACAGGTGCGCCTTCAGCAATACCTTCAAATTATGGAAGTCGTACCTCACCAGGAAAATCCGGATAAGCCCGGGATCCGGCGCCATCTCCGCGAGCACAGCATAAATCCTCTTGAGCTCATTTGAGAGCATGGCCTCATAGTCGGAGGCCGAGACGGAATACTCCGTTTCCTGCAGCACCTTGAGCGCCTCATCAACATCAGGCGCGTCCAGCATTCTATCAAGCCTACCCCAGTCAAGGAGCCTTGTCTCGAGGACGCGCGTCCTCGCAACGGCATAGGCATACTTTGACTCAAACTCCACCATTGATTATCCACCCTTCTCGCCTGCGTGCCTGCGAGCTCTGCGGGCTGGTGCCTGCGGGGGAATGCCTGCACAATGCCTGGGCAATACCTGCACAATGCCTTAGGGAATGCCTGCGGGCACCGCGCCGCCGCGACTATGCAACTATGTGTATGCGGTGTATGCGGCTGGTTATAACCGGTTACGGCTACGGCTCCTGGCCGAAGAGTATATCCGCAACCCTGGCCAGGAGCTCCTCGCGCTCGCCCGCCACCACGGCCTCCATGGAGCTGTTGATCTCCATCGCCTGGGTCTTGAGGATAAACCCGCCAGCCAGCCCCCTCGTCTCGGTGGACATGACCAGCCGGCCCGACCCGCGAGCCGCCCGGAGCCCCTCGCTCACCTCATCGAGAAACGCCTGCCCGAGCCTCTCGCGGTCGCGAGCGGACAAGATCACCTCGATCTCTCTCGCGCCTGCGGGGGCGGCATCAAGGATCATGCCCTTCAACATGGCACGATAGCTTCCCTCATCGAGGTCCAGCAGCGCCTGGAGCCCCTCGCGGAATACCTCCTCGATGAGCTCCTCCTTCGCGCTGAGGATCGCCTTGCGCGCCTCGAGCTCCGCGAGGGTGATCATCCGCTGCTTTCGCCCCGCCGCCTCCTCGCGGGCGCGGCCCAACATCTCATCCCTGCGCCTCTCAGCCAGGACCCTGGCCTCCTGGAGTATGGCCTCAGCTTTCTTCTGCGCCGCAGCCCGGGCCTCCCCCGCGGCCGCCCGGGCCTCCTCGAGGATCCTACCTTTCAGCCTCGAAAGCCCTTCGCGTCCCGCAACCACAGTGCTTTCGCTTTCTACCCTCTCCATCATCGATTATGCCACTCCCTTGATGGGGATCCCGAAGATCAGGAGCAGGGTCGCCAGGAATGCGAGAACCGCGTATGTCTCGACCATCGCAGCAAATGTAACGGCCTTCCCAAGCTCCTCAGGCCTCTTGGCCGCTACCCCGACGCCCGCGGCCGCAACCTTACCCTGGTGTATTGCGGAGAACCACCCGACAATGGCTACGGGGATGGCCGCCATGACAACGAGTGCCCCTTCATGTGTAGTGAGCATCAATGGATTGCCGAAACTGAAAACATTCAGCTTGCCCATGAGAAGTAGCCCAGATAGAAGACCATAGATCCCCTGAGTGCCCGGAATGACCTGCAACAGCAATATCTGACCGAACTTATCAGGGTCTTCCGTTACTACGCCAGAACCAGCGGTCCCAACGAGGCCAACCCCTATGGCCGAGCCCACTCCCGGTAGTGCTACCGCGATTGCGATGCCGAAGAATCCTAGGATCGTCCCAAGTGTAATGTCCATACGTTATGCCTCCCTCTCTCCCACTAGATCTATATCATCTATATCTATATATTTTGTCCTGACTCTAAACGGGGAGAATCTCCTCCCGCCGCCCTCAAAGAATTTATTGAAAAACTCTACATACTGCAACCTGCTCGAATGGACAAATGACCCGACGACGTTGATGAGAAGATTGAAGGTGTGACCTACGACCAGGAGGATTACCATGCCGATCCACCCGAGGATCGGGATTCCCGTCAACCGGAGGGCCAGATCATCGATGACGTTGGCTATGACGCTCGATGCAAGACCCAGGGCCAAGAGACGTGAATATGAAAGGACATCGCTCAAATAGCCAGTGATCCCGTAAAGGCTCAAAACCCCAGAGGCCAGCCTCTTTATAATGCCCTTATTGGCCCGTCCCTGCGTCGCAATGAGCCCGACGGCCCCGACCGCCGAAAGCCACGTGGCGAGGGTCGATATGCCGGCCACCTTGACCTGCCCACTCACCATGATCAAAGCTAGGCCCAAGATGAGCAGGAACCAAAACCCCTGGTCGAACACGGCATCTACGATGCGTCCCCTCCTCACGTTCATCCCGAACTTTATCCCAAGGCCCACGAGTATCTGTATGAGGCCGAGCGCAAACGAAACCCCCAGCATGAGGATGGGATTATCAAGAGGATTGAACCATAAAGGCTTGACCTTGACCAGGTTTCCAAGCCAGCTGCCCGTGACCGCCCCCATCACCGCAGACGAGACCCCGCTGATCGCAAGGAGTATGAAAAGCTTCTTACCGAGGCCGGCCATCCTGATCTTCTTGAGCAGTATGACGCAAAGCAGGGTCAAGAGGATGCCGTATCCCACATCCCCGAGGCACATGCCGAAAAATACGAAGAAGAACGGCGCAAGCCACGGTGTAGGATCGATGCCCTCTGGATGAGGCATGCTGTAGATCTCGGTCACGGCCTCAAACGGCGTCACAAGCGATGTATTCTTGAGCGTAACCGGGACGGCCTCCCCATCCGCCGGGGGTTCATCCTTGATAACGATGGAGTCGAACCTCTTCATTAGCAAGTCGCGAAGCGCGGGAATATTATCGCTCGCCACCCACCCCTGGATGGCAAAGGCTCGCCTTGTCGCGACCGACTGTCTCGACGCCGCGAGCCTGTCCCTCTCGAGGGAGAGCGAATCATACAGGGCATAAATTCGAGTCCTGTAGCTCAGCAGCTTACGCGCCTCACCCAGGATGCCCTCCCTCTCCCCTGAGATGGCGTCCAGGCGTTGCCTGGCAGCCCCGGCACACTCGCGCGGCGTGCCCGTCAGGGCCGGAAACTGGTGCCTTGTATATTCGTGCTTCTTGAGCACGTCGAAAAGGGCCTGCTCGTCCTCGCGAGCATAGATAACCACGAAGTAGACATCTCGCCCGTCGTCCGATCGCCTGGCCTCGATGTAGAGACCATCACATGCAGATCGCGCCTCGCTGGCCAGGTTATCGTAAGCCTTTGCGGCTACGCTCCCCAGAACTATGCCCGCGTGCCGCGTGCCCCCGAGCTCCTCCAGAGGGAGATCGAGCCATACCCACCCCGCAAGCTGCCTCAAGAGGTTTTGAATCTGGTTCTCCTCGTTACGCAGGGCGGACAATCGGCTATCGTAATCCCGGCACTGGCTGTGGACCGGCCGGAACCAGCCCTCATCCCGCGTCATGTTGCCGAACTCATCAAGATCGACAGGTATCTTTGAACCAGCGAATTGCTGGATGAGGCCCTTCTTTACCCTCTCGAGTTTATCGAGGAAATCGATGCAGAACTTCAGCTCGGCGATCCGCTGCTCAACAGCACCGGTCTCGACGCCGGTGCTAGCTTCCACGTCTCCCGGGCCCGCGCCTCCCGGGCCCGGCCCGGACTCGGTCTCCTCCTCGATGGCCTCGAGCTCCATGACGCCCGCTCTCTGCAGCTCTCCGGTAATCGCTGCGCGATCGGCGAGATGCCCGATTATGGTAACCTTCCGCATCTCAGCTATGGCCATAAGCCTTCACGACCTTCTCCACCACCAGATTTACAGCCTGGGCCTTGCGATCTCTCGCCGCCCGGATGATCGACTCGCAAAGCTCCTCGTTTCTCTTGCGAATAGATAGGGCCTCAGCCTGCCCCTCGCTCTCCGCCGCCGCGATCAAGCTATCCGCCTCGCTGCGGGCTGCCTCGGTCGCCGCCGCGACAATCTCCCGGGCCTTTTCACGGGCCTCGGCCACGATCCTGCGCGCCTCATCACGAGCCGACTTGATCGCCCGCTCCGCCTCGAGCTCAGTCTCTCTTATCTCCTTCAAGGCCTCGATCGCCATGCCGCTTCACCCCCTGGAGCAACGTTACCAGCATTAGCTCACCGGCACTAGTTCGACAGCTCATCCATGTTTTCCTGCAAATCTTCTTCAGAATTCGTGAAATCTGTTACGATTCCCTCCAGGCCCTCATCCCTGCTGACGGTAACCGCTGGCCAGATTCCGTCCCGCAGGTATACAACTGATCCCAAAAGACCCAAAATCATTTTAAAATAATCAGCCACAACAGCGCAACCCCAGGCCGGTTGCGATAATGGCCTCCCGCACAAGCTTCGCCGCCAAAAGTGACGTTATCTCGCCGCAGTCGTATGCTGGAAGGACCTCCACCAGATCAAATCCGACAATATGAAGACCCGCAAGCGCCCACACGGACTCAAAGAGCTCTCGGGGGCTTATGCCGCAGGGTTCCGGCGCACCCGTCCCAGGCGCAAAGGCGGGGTCGACAATATCGATGTCTATGGTCACATACACTGGCCTGTTTTTCAAGTGCGAGAGCCTGCCCACCAGGGCCCCGGGCAGCTCCCCCGGAATCAAGCTGCCCATCTCCCGGCCGAGAGCGAATTCCTCCCTTGTGCCTGACCGGATGCCGAATTGAAACAGGGAGCTTCGTTGTGGGGCACGCGGTGCACGCACACCCGCTCCCGGCCTTGATGGACCCATGCCAAGCACACCAGCCACCCGCCTCATGACCGTGGCATGCGATAGCCCCTCGCCGATGTATTCGCCTCTCAGGTCAGCGTGGGCATCAAAATGCAACACCACCACATCGGGATAGACGGCCTTTACCGCTTGGACCACCGGGAGCGTCACAAGGTGTTCGCCGCCCAGGGTGATGGGGATTTTCCCATCGGAAATGATGCAACCCACAGCCTCACGGATCACCTCGAGGCTGCGGGCCACGTTCCCGAAAGGAAGGGCAGGGTCCCCTGCATCGAAGAAGGGGATTTCAGCAAGCTCCTTCTCCAGCCTCGGGCTGTATTCCTCGAGGCCCCTGGAGACGGATCTTATCCTTTCCGGTCCAAACCTCGACCCCGGCCGGAAGCTCGACGTGTAGTCCATGGGCGCGCCTAAGATGACGAGCTGTGCAGCCTCATAGGAGTCGACCGCGCCGATGAATCTATCCGTGTGCTCGAACGAGAAGTCCTTAAACACCCGGATCACCTCGTATCTCCGGAGAACCATGTTATGGTCATGCCATGCTTCTCATGCCTGCCATGCTTGTCCCGCTTGCGGTCTAGGCTTGTCCCCTCCAGGATTCACACGCGCCCCTCACGAGCGCAGAAGCTCACCCACAAAAGCCGGTAGCATAAAGGCAGCCCTGTGTACGTCAGGAGTGTAGTACCTGGTCTCAAGGCGCGCGGACCTTCCCCCGCCCGGGTCGCGAGGCTCTGCTGGATCATACACCCTGGACCCCGCCGTAAAACTCCAAAGCCCGCTCGGGTAGGTTGGCACCGGGGCGAGGTAGAGCTTAGCGATGGGGAACGCCCTGGAGATGTCCGCGTAGACCTGTCGTATCAGGCTCTGGTTCAAAAAGGGCGACTCCGTCTGTGCGACGAAGATGCCGTCCTCCTCGAGGGCATCGGCCACAGCACTGTAAAAGTCGTATGAGAAGAGCCCGACGGCGGGCCCGACCGGGTCTGACGAATCAACGATGATCACATCGTAGGCCCGCCTCGCCTCCTTCACGTACTTGATGCCATCCTCTATGCGAATATTTACCCTTGGGTCACCAAGCCCGCTGCTTGTCTCGGGCAGCAGGTCCCTCGAAACCTCCATCACGCGCCGGTCTATTTCCACAAGCGTAACCTCGCGCACGCCCGGGTGCTTCAAAACCTCCCGCACCGTGCCGCCATCACCGCCGCCGATCACAAGCACCTTCTCAGGGGCAGGGTGAGCCAGCATCGGGACGTGAGCGATCATTTCGTGGTAGACGAATTCATCCCTGACCGTTGTCTGGACGGCCCCGTCCAACACCAGCATCCGGCCGTATTCAACGGTATCGACAACGGCCAGATCTTGAAACTCCGTTTTCTCCCTGTGCAAGGTCCTGGTTATCCTGCATGAAAGCCTGAGATCTTTCGTCTGATTCTCCGTGAACCACAGCTCCATCAGATCACTCAAAACCCCCTTAATTACAACCCCAGCAATACAACCCCATTAATACCAGAGGGCAGCCCCAGCAAAGGCGCAACCGATCTTCTCAACCCTGTGCTCGACGCCCTTGACCATTATCTTGCTCAAAGGTATGTTCCGGACCTCAAACGCCTCGCGAATCATCTGGCTTATGCGCTCCTCAGCTTCCTCTTTCGAGCACTTACCCTCGTATTCCATTATAACCCCGAAGCTGCCATCGTAAATGCCCACACCGATCGCGGCCGCAATCAGTTCACCCTCAACTTCACTTATAATCGAGCCATACGCCGTGGGTGTGAGGGACCCCGGCGCTATATCGAGCTTCTCAACATACTCGGCACCCGGCGGCAAGATACTGCTCACCTTTAAAAGGTTGAGGTTCCCTATCCCCGCGGCGAGGAGCGCCTTATCAAAGGCAGTCAATGGGGTCTTGCCCTCTGCGCTACCGCAGACCAGTGTGAACTTTTTAGGCGTCGGCAACATCCTACTTAGACCCTCCCAATCAGTTTGTAAAGATAGAGTCTTAGGGGCCTCTATCCCTTCACTCCATTATGATATGAAGAAAACCTAAATTGGCGCATATCCACTTAATTCTACCCTGCCTACCCTGTCATCAATGAATCCCCTTCTGGTGGTTTACCCCACCATTACCCTTTCCTCGGGGAATTTAACCCCGTTTATACAAAGCCTCTGGGCTATGGCTGTAGCTATCGTAAGAGGACCGACCCGGCCCGCGAACATGGTAAGAATTATAGCGATCCTTCCAGCCATCGTGAGGCCCGGCGTGATCCCGGTGGAAAGCCCAACCGTGCCGAAGGCCGATGTAGCCTCGAATAAAACCCTAACAAATGCCGTTTTCTCAGTAATGGAAAGGAGCATGGTAACCACTACAACGAGCGTTAGCGAAATCATGGCGACGGCCAGCGCCCGGTAGACCGCTCTGTGTGGGATCCTGCGGCCGAAGGCCTCGGGGTCTTCCCGGCCCCGCACGACGCTCCAGACCGCGATCACGAGGACTCCGAAGGTAGCAGTCTTGATTCCACCCCCCGTGGATCCCGGTGAAGCACCGATAAACATCAATATGATCGTGAAGAAAAGCGTCGCGCTGCGCATATCGCCGATGGGCAAGGTATTAAACCCCGCCGTTCTCGGCGTTACGGCTTGAAAATAGGAACTCAATACCTTGCTGCCAAGAGGAAGCCCTCCCATTGT
Organism: Bacillota bacterium; assembly: GCA_013178125.1. Taxonomy (NCBI): domain Bacteria; kingdom Bacillati; phylum Bacillota; species Bacillota bacterium. Next base: position 43,897 of record JABLXJ010000019.1, read on the forward strand.
GCGCGGGTTGTCCCATTCGAGCAAGAGAATCGTAGCCGTGCCGATCAGGATCAGCATCGCCGTCACCGCCAGCACTATCCTGCTGTTAAGCGAGAGGTGTTTTGTTGTGAAGTACTGCCGGACATCGGTAATAACGGCGAAACCTATGCCCCCTATTATTATAAGGCTGGTCATGACCAGGTTGACCAGGACATCATCCCTGTAGCCAGTGAGGCTCCTGAAGCCCCCGAAGAGGTCGAACCCGGCGTTGCAAAAGCCCGACACCGCGTGGAAAGCCCCATAATAGAGGCCCTTCACGAATCCCATTTGCGGGATGAATCGAAACGCTAGAAGCAGAGCGCCGGTCCCTTCAACGATGGCCGTCACAGCGATGACCTGCTTGATCAGCCTTATCATTCCTTCGAGCGTAAACTGGTTCATGGCCTCCTGGATCAAAATCCGGCCCCTCAGGCCTATCCGGCGCCCTAGGATGAGGGCGATCAATGTCGAAACTACCATTATGCCGAGCCCGCCGGCCTGGATCAGGAGGATTATCACCAGCTGCCCGAAAAGGGAAAACTGATCATGTGTATCAACAACAACCAGGCCGGTGACACAAACAGCCGAAGTTGCGGTGAAAAGGGCATTGATAAAGCGTAACGGCTGGCCGTCCCGGGATGCGATAGGGAGGCTCAGCAAAATGGCGCCCAAAAGAATTAAGCCCGCAAAGCCTATAACCAGGACCTGTGATGGAGTTAAACGCTGAAGCCTCGGTAGCTTCTGATACAGGTGAAAGATAACGTCCAATATGCCAGCCATGTTCCCACCCCTGTCCCGACTCGCACTGGAGGAAATGACCCGTGACATTAGCAAAGACCTTGCCGGAGATTCGCGCGCCCTCACGCGCTCGCCCCGACGAAGGTCTTTTGCGTCCCAATTCCGTGCAGTCCTGTTTTATTATAGCACCCGTTCCCCCTATGTCAATACCTGCAATCCCCCTATTTCCCCCCATTCCCTGATTATTCTTCTCCTCTACCCTTCAATCATCTATTTCGCTATGGCCCCGGGGACTGGGGCATCTATCTCTACCTCTTATGCCTCTTCGACCATGCCAAGCCGGAGCTCTTCCGCGACCCTCGCTATGAAAAAGGAATTGGTCGGCGGCTTACCATCCCGTAAACTGATAGCATAGCCGAAGATCCTGTTTATATACTCCAGATTGCCCTGCTTCCAGGTCTTCTGAATCGTATACCTTATGGCGGCCTCGACTATCAAGGGGGTGGTCCCGTACTTCTCGGCTATCCTGGGGTACAAGACCTTGGTCACGGACCCCAGCAGCCCGATCTCCTTCGTCACCATTATGATGGCATCCTTTAGATAAACATATCCCTTGAAGTAGGTCGGCGCCCCCATTTTATAAAGGATCCTGGATACATCCCCTTCCAGCCTATCCTCGGCATCACGCCTCGGTGGCTTGGCCTTCCGCAGTGGTGTCGCTTCTTGATCCCCCCTGGCAAGCTGCCTTATCCGCTGTATAAGGCTGTCACTATCAAACGGCTTGAGTACATAGTAGTCAGCCCCCAGTTTGACGCTCTTCTTGATCAGCTGCTCCTCCTCGAACGCCGTCAGCACAATGATCCTGGGCCTCTTCGTGAGATCCATATCACCAAGTCGTTGCAGGACCCCCATACCGTCGAGGTTGGGCATTATGATATCCAGAAGCACGACGTCGGGCGAGGCCTCTTTGATCTTCTCCAAGGCTTGTAACCCATCATAGGCTGCGCCCGCCCATTCCATATCCTCCTCATTTTTTATAAGCACCTCGAGGATCTCGCACAGGTCCCTATTATTCTCGACCGCAAGAACCCTGATCTTACTGTCATCCCGCACACCCTGCACCCCCCCGAAAAGGTGAAGATTACGTCCCCCTTACCACGGTTCGGCCATAGATGCTCATAGACACTTATAGACGTGTAAAAGGAAAAATATGGGACAAGAAGATGAGACAGATCTACCTCTAAATCACCTAATCTATATTTATCTATTTATCTATCGCTATGCCCCTTGCGAGGTTCCATTGGGGTACTATAGCTAATTCTCTATAATTTAGAAATTTCCTCCGTCCCATCTTCGATTTTTCCCTAAAGGGAGATGCAGGGTTCGACAAGATCCCGCCAGAAGATTCCGCCAGAATCCTCGAGCACAGTGGCTTGCAACTACTTTCCCAATTTCGCTATTCTCTAGGTGGCACAGGCTGACGCGGTGGGAACCAAGGCCTGTTGGTCCCGAATCTTGTATCCAGGACTGCTCCGAGGCCGATTACCGCCACCGCGATGGCGACGATAAACCCCGCCCCCGGGATCCACCCGAGCACGGCGATGATGAGGGCTCCAACGACCACCTTGACGAGCATCGTCATGGTTGTATTTGCGAGCCCCGCGATCCTATCTCCGACTAAAATCGCAATAGCGGCGTGTCCCAGCACCCCCGCTGCTATATATAGCGCCACCCAGACGGGGATAAGCGGGATTCCGATTAGTGTAATTGCCAAGAATATGATAGCGGGCACAAAGAGGAGCCACCCTACCAGACCGGTGAGCGCCACGTGTCCCAGCTTCGTCTCGATCGCCCTAGCCACAGATGTTGTATGATTAGGCCAGACTGCAACGACGACGAGGGATAGAACCAAGGCACCCAAGAGCCGCGCGATCCACAAGGCCCCAAAAAATCCCCAAGACATGCCCCAGGGCATGTTCCAGGGTCCCATATTCCAGGGCATCCAGTGGGCCCCGGGCCACATCATACCGCGGAAGCCGAACCTGAATGGGAACCCCCCGCTTCTGACATCCCCTTCAACAATGGAACCCTCAGCCCTGTAAACTGTCCCGCCAACGCTTGTGACATCACCGCCTACCCTGGCATTCTCCCCTAGCGAGACCTGGGACCCTATAGATACTACGTCTCCATCGACAACCCCATTCACCTCCACCGGTCCACCGATCGATACGGCGTTTCCGGTTACATGCCCGTCTATTGTGACCTTCCCGCCGAAGGACACTGCGTCGCCCTCCACCGTCTCGTCCGCAGCAACGTAGATGGGCCCTCCGAACACCACTGAACTGCCGTTTCTCCTGGTTTCTGCAAACGCGGCCGACGAAGGCCCACCCGGGAGGATCGATATCACGGCCAGAGCCAGCATGGCCGCGATGATCGCGAGCCCTAGGCGCGCAGAGCCCCTCTTCATCTTCCTCATATCCCCCATATTTCTCATGTCCTCCATTTTCATATTCATATTCATAATACGCCCCTCACCTTCTCAGGTTTTTCAGTCTTCTCAAGCTCTTTCCAGCGTCTTTCCAAGTTAACCGGCCTACCCGGCCGGATTTGCCTGCTTATCCAACCGGGCTCGCCTGATCCCCTCCCGGTTGGGACAGGAGGCGAACCAGCACGGACCCTATCGTAAAATTGACACCAGGAGTATGAACCCTCAACGTGCTTCCCTTTTGTGCCGCAGGCCGCGCAATCGAACGAGCCGTAGCGATGTAATGAAGTGCAACGATGTAACGATATAAACGACAGTTGTAAAACGGCCTTGAAAGAGCACGAGTGAGAAGGCATGAGGAGGGGGATAATGATAAAAAATGGTGCGCCTAGCAGGACTCGAACCTGCGCACCCGGCTCCGGAGGCCGGCGCTCTAATCCTCTGAGCTATAGGCGCACTCGAAACTGGCTTTAACTGGCCTCTGCATAAATCTGGCATAGACTCGAGGTCGATTTTACCCTTTTTTACCCCTTTTTAGCCCTTTAAGGTACCACGGCCTCGTATCTCCCCGCTGGAAATTGGTTTTCGTAAATAGAGTATACTACGGTCCAAACGCAAAAGTCAAGAAGGCTTATATCCGAAAAATATCTCCAGTTTATGTCTGTAAAAATATACCTCTTCTGGAAAAGAGGCAGGGAAAAAGGGACGTCGGCCCCCTTTTTTCTGTAAAATTTTCCCCTCCTCTTTCTTAGAGTTTCATTTTTCCTGAATAGGATAAAAATGAGACCAAAATAGGGAGGGGAACAAAACGACTGCACTAACTTGTTTAAAAGAACTGGATGAAGCATTTGGAGCCCGGGATTACGGCGCACTGAAAAGCACGATTCTTGA
>JABLXJ010000020.1 GCA_013178125.1 Bacillota bacterium
GAAACTATTTGATGAGCTTGGTCTTAAGGGTCTTGCGATGATTGGGTAATACAAATCCGAGCGCTCAAAGCCAGATCAGACGGGCATTTGAGGACTATTCACATTGATAAATGAGAAACTTCCGCTAAATGATATATAAAGGCGTTTCTGATGGCTTTTCCCTAAACTTCCGGGTTATGCCACCGAAGGGATTCTATCACACCTTGACACCCCGCGCCAAGCGGAAATCCATTCCAGGGCGGAACCCTCTAAGCCCCAATTCTACTGGGCTTTTTCGTAAGTCCGGTTTCTCGGTCGATGTAATCCTTGACCCGCCTTACGAAATCATCAAGCTCCTTCTCATCGTTTGGGATAGAATCTAAGAATTTCATCGATTTTTCCTGCTGTCCGGGCGAAAGACCATCTGCAAAGTCCGTTATGGTCTTTATGAACTTCTGCTTGATATCTGTGCTTTTGGACATAAAAGTACCTCCGATCCTTGTATGAATTCGCTATTGAAGCAAAAACCCCGGGTTACCCCGGGGCATGCACTACCCTCGTTTATGGTGTAGCATCAAGCTAGATACTGGTCGAGGTCTTCCAGCTTCTCGATCTCGAATATGTTTTCGGCAATTGTCTCAAGGGTAAGCACATCCTGTGATTTGATCTTCTCAAGGTATTCGGTTGGGAGCTTTTTGAATTTTTTACGAAGCTGCCGCAAGGTGATCTCAGAAAGGGCTTCCCTTTTGCCTTTCTCTATGCCTTTTTCTATGCCTTCTTGAATGCCTTCTTCTTTGATTAACTGATATCCGGCGGACTGTCTGATATCAAACATATCCATAACCCCCTTGAAAATCCTCTCGATAATCACCTTGCCAAATGCCAACCCAGCGAAAATCTCCGTCATAACCAGGGTCTTCTGTTTTTCCTCAAGCTCCATAGGGCTATCTATAATGTCATCCACACATTCCCTCAAAAACCTGTCAGGTTCTTTTTTGCGATTTTCCCTTTCGGCGAGAGGCAAAAGCGCGTATAACTCGGGTATCTTTGATGCCTTGAGGGAATCTCGCGTCAATGAACCGATATCCACTAATCTGTACTGGTAATCGAGCCTGCCGAGTTCACCCCTGTGATACGATAAGCTGTTCTTCATGTGGGGCGGGGAAGCCCCAAGGTAGAGTAAGACCTGATACGGGAAGTCCCCATATAAGTCGCATACTTCGATCGAATAACGGAGCATCCTTAAATGCATTTTTGAGTCGCTCGTTGTCTGGAACTCTAGGTGGCAAATGGCCGGCCCTTGTGCCGTTAGTCCCCTCACCACCAGGTCAGATGACCTTTTCTCAAGGAGTTTGAATTCTATGTTAAGAGTCTCGGCATCCTCCAGGGTTATGCCGCTGAAGTATTCAACCAGGGCCTCCTCGTTACCCGCGAATAAATGCTTGATGGTTGTATCGTATTTCTGCCCCGTCTGTTCCGGCAAATTAACCCCTCCCGACCTGGTTCTAACTTTAGTCTACCACATTTATGCAAAGGTCACAATTGGCCTTGAGTAGCTATATTAGTCGTAGCTATATTAGTCCCATCTTCTTCAATGCCTCATTAGCTTTATCTATCGTTTTCGGGGCATCCTCGGGAAGATAGATCATGGCTCCTCCTTCAGCTGGTTTCATACGACATTGCCTTCATCAGCGAGCCTCTTGGTCAACTTTGATAGGATCGGTATTATAAATTGGCCATGAAATCGTCCAAGGAAACTCTCGCCTGACGCAAAATCCCCCGTAACGTGCCGGCTGCTGAGCCTGTCAAGAATGCCGTTCTTATCTCATGGGATGGGGTTCAAAGAGATCATCTACGTGAGCTGCTGGACGCAGGGCAGCTGCCTAACCTCAAAGCCCTCATAGCAGAGGGCACAATAGTGGGAATAGACGTAACCCACAAAGCCGATACCAAAGCTGGCCACGCGCAGATGCTCACAGGTTATGGTCCAGAAGTCACAGGCGTATACAGCAACTCTGTCTACCAGCCAATCCCTAAAGGATATACAATTTTCGAGCGGCTTGAAGATGCATTCGGGAAGGATAATATTGCAACGATCATGATTACTGGCAAGGGAGGAAACCTCGGTTCGAAAGGACCCACTTCAGAAGAACCCTTAATCGCGGAGCTTTTGTGGAAGCAGTTAGAGAAGAAGGGCGTGTCTCGGGATCAGGTATTGGAGAGACTTAAAAAGGTGTTCGGGGACGACAAGGTAAGGCGTGCCATAATCTCTATTATCACAGAAGCCCCTTCCAAAGTTCTGAAAAGGTTACCTTCAGGATTTCAAGGATCGCTCGAAGGCGTCAAGGCGAAGCGCGGTTTCGCTATGCAATCCAATCGAGGTGAGTCTTTCTACAACGTAAAACCAGCTATCGATCTCTTCCAGGGCGACAAGGCAAGGCTCGCTGATGAGGTAGGGAAACTTGCTCTGGATAGCCTGGATCAATATGGCAAAGGACGATTCTTTGCCTTCTTCCATTTCTCCGATCCAGATCATGCCGGCCACAAATATGGGGAGAATTCTCGCGAATGCTCAGATGCCATTATAGCAGCAGACAAATGGCTGGGACGGATAGTGGAAAAGCTGAAAGGACTGGGGATGTATGAGGAGACGCGCATTTACGTTACCTCAGATCACGGTTTTGATGAGGGGAAGACCACTCATTCTATGGCTCTCTATGTGTTCCTTGCGACGAATGACCCGGCGATTGAACGGAGGGGTGACCAGAGGGATATAGCGCCTACGATCCTCACCTGTATGGGAGTCGACATTTCCGAGGTTAATCTGCCACTTCCCGGGAGACTCCTGACAGATCCAGAAAAGCCCTGGTAGTTGGTGAACCTTACGCGGCAAATCCTTGATTTCTAAAGCTTCATTCAAGAGGGGCAGCCCATACGGTCGGGCTGCCCCAAATACTATCCAGCCAAAGATGTATCTGACCTGTCAGGTAATGGTCAGCCCCATTTATTGGCGGTAAGGACCATCTGCACAAGACTCATTACCTAAAAGCACAAGGTAGGGCGTTGCCATCATGTTTCTTCCATGAGCATCCCCGCCCTACCTATATGGCTATGGCATCCATCTGGACTATTATCTCAACAGAGTACTCGTTCATGCCGCCTTAGCGGTACCATCAGAAGGATGAAAATGCCTTTGGCGAGCACACCTGTTTTCAGTATAGTCCAGTGAAGATAGCCATTATGGGTCTACCTGTACCGCGCCAAATTCGACGCTACAGACTCTGTTGAGCGGGATGACAATTGCCCGGACAACTTCCTTTTCTACTAATTCTCCGCCGCTTATTGTCTTCACCAAGATGCATCCCTTATTAAAGCCTACTAAGATCAGAAACCCATCAACTATCGTCAAGATCTTTGCGTTCAGGGCTTTCTTGCAGCAATCATCACATTCGAATTCGACGGCAATGCACTGCTTAAAGGGATCACCGAAGTCCTCAATTGCCTCGAGTTCTTTGAGTGCCCTGAGTAACGGTTCGGTGAAGATTCCCGTGTTTGCTACTTCTTCCATTATATGAATTCCCTCCATTCTCGACCGCACCATTGGGATTGGTCGACATGACAATTACAGAGCGAGTAAGTCTCTGCGTTAATAGAATATGTTCAGTGCCTGAGATAGGTTACTTGGACAAGATCTGCTGCATCTCCTCGAACTCCTCATCATCCATCTCTATGGGCAAGTCCTTCACATATATCTTTTCCCCTTCTTCACCTATCCGGCACTCGAAGACGCTAATGTCATCGTCCATCTCGTCAAACTCCCATCTTTCCGCCTCGGATATAGCCTCATTTGGATCAGCTCATCGGCTGTCTTGAACCTCTCGACCAGGGGTTTTTGCCCTTCTCGGACAAGGAAATCCAGAAGCTTTTCAATTCCCGCTTCCTCAAGATTCGGGTATAACACTCTGACTACTCCTTCCTTGGAAAGTAAAAAGCCCGGGATTTTTCCCGGGCGGCGTAACATGGGGGTTATATGGACTCACCAACCGGAGGAAAATCCTCCGGTTTAGGCTATCCTTACGAAACACTCCCATATTGCTGGATGATGCCACCTGTCAAGGGTGTATTCTAAATGTTCTTTTGCCTCATCTTCTGTGGGGAACCACCTATCTCGGAGATCATGGGTATCCCCATCTACAAGGATCGGAATTAGGATCATGCTCTTCGAGCCAGGCTTCATAGTCGAGGTCAATGCCTTCCTCGTCGAAAAGCCACTGTTCTAATTCACTAAAATTCAGTACTCCCGTGGTAATTCGAGAAGGATACTCAGTAGCCTTTACGTATGGGTTGTAGTTCAACATGTGAAAATCTCTCCCTTCGAAATTTTCCTGGTATCTTGGGCCGCCGGCTAATAGGGCACTGAAATGAGAAACCCGCCCTTGCGGGTGGGCAATTACCTCCTCACATGTCCCGGCCATTCAAATTCTGCATCCCATATTCCCACATAGTTACTCTGCCAAATCTCTATACTCCTGGGGAGTCTTTTTAGTCCCCATACTTTACGGATCTTCTGACGGGCTTCTCTTCCGTTATTTGCATATACATCGTATGGATAGAATGTATCGGCAAACCTGTAGTAAAAATGCTTTGCTTGACCACTATTCATGGGTAACCACCTTCTCTATAAATGGATTCTTGAATCTGGCTTTCTCCAATTCCTCTTCCTTCGCACCACCCATCTTCGCCAAAATCCAGGCATCTTTACTGCCCTGTTTTAGCCCTCGAAACATGGCCGAATAATAATCTCCCCATTGTACCTCTCTTGCGGTGCTGCCAATCTTGTTCACCACCCGGTTCATGGCCCTCTCATATTCTTCGGGGTCGTCCAAACTGAGGCTTTCTTCTCGAGCCTTACGGAGAAGGTCACGAGCATTGTTGCCTACCCATTCGCCGATAGGAACGAGAACCCCTCCCACACCCCCTTTTATATCTCAACCCTCTTTTAAACCCTTTTTCTCTCCTTCCGAGCCTAAAGATTTCTTCCATAATAAACCATGGGAAATTGCATTTTCTAAGGACGAGAGAACTGTTCTAACCAGATTTCATGCAGGTTTGCGCCGATATTTTTGTTCAACGAAAAGGTACTGGGGCTTCAAATACAGTAATGACGCGGGTTTGCGAGAACATAGAAAATGAGTGTAAGCGTCAAAAATGAAATAGTCCGCAACTTGCCCAAAGTACCTTAAAGCCAGTAATGACGAGAATTTGAGGCGATTTCTGGATATCCGTTTGAGAACACTTCTTTTTGTTAGGATGCTAGTTTTTGAAAAAGAATTTCCAGTTCGGGGTAACGCCAGTAACATAGAAGGGGAGGGATCTATGATTTATCTTGTCTAAACAACAGGAGTGCAGGATTAATAGCTTCGGCAAAACTCAATAACCTATCTGTGAATTCCTATCATGCCTCCGGGGGACATTCATAATATCCTTCTTTTTCGTTCCTTGAACCGGGCTAATAGGCCTTCTCGAAAGGGTGACACTCACTTTCTTCGGATGGTGCGCGCTGGCATAGCTACCGCTATGCCTGAACTGCCACAAGCCCATTGCCGTAATAAGGCGTAGGCCAATACCGGCGAGAAACACCGCTATGAGGAGTACCCACCTGAACATGCCTATCGCCTCCTGAAGGAAATATCATATCACAACCCGTTCACCCGCCCGTCATAGGATATACAAATATCCGAAGTAAAGCCAATCAACTCTTTTCTGATTTTATTATACACCCCAGACATAATCTTACAAGAGCCTTCTGTTTGAAATGGAAATTCTCGATAAGGGATGGCGGTTTATGCCATAATTAAGGAAGGGAGATGATACTATGGGGAAAGAGATACGTATCTTGGGTCTTGGTCAGTTTCCGGAGGTATCGGTTGGCGACGATCTGGCTTCTCTAATAGTTGACGCTGTCGCCCGGGAGGGAATTTACCTCCAGGACCGGGACGTGGTGGTTATTGCTTCGAAAATAGTATCGAAGGCTGAAGGCAGAGTTATTCCTCGGGACAGTGTTAAGCTGGGGATGGTTGCGAGAAGAATCGGCAGAGTAACCCGAAAGGATCCAAGAGAGGTTCAGGTAATACTGGATTCTTGCCAGGGGATAGTTGGGGTCATCCCGCTCGGGCTTGCACTTAAGTATCTCGGGGTGACGCCGTTTTGGGGAGACCCTGAAAGGGTAAAAAGGGCAATTGAGAAGGAAAGCACGCTGCTTATGACGCTTATGCTTGGAGGCGGGCTGGCGACTGATGCTGGCATAGATTGCTCTAATGTTCCGGAGGGGTTCTGCCCGCTTCCCCCTAATCCCGATGCATCGGCGAGAAGGATTCGCGAGGATCTGCGACATCTGACGGGGAAAGAGGTAGCTGTCATATTGACGGACACCGAGTTTCGCATTCTAAGACAGGGAACAACGGATATAGCCATAGGAGTAGCTGGCATGGATCCAATAAGAAGGCAATTTGGAAACCTTGATCGTTTCGGCAGACCAAAAGTGGGGGGTATGGATGCAATAGCGGATTTGATCGCTGGAGCCTGCGCCCTGGTAATGGGACAGACGGCGGAGGGCGTGCCTGTAGTCATTGTACGGGGCGTGGATTATGCCGCCGATACAAATAAGGCTACGAATCTGGCAATGCCGGCCCGATGGTTGCAGGCTGGTATGCTGTACTTTTTCTGGTCCAGATTCAGGTTATGGCTTGCGCGCTACACAGGGATTTAATACTGTATCGTCATGAGGAAACAGCAATCTCAAGAGACGCTTCCATGGGCCATCCCTGGACAAAAGAGTAGGGTCTTTGGCTTCTTCCCCGCGGCCACGAGAATCGACATTAACCAATTGCCGCAAAACCCGATCAAACTTGTAAGAATACGATTCTGATTTGAGCGCCCGCGGGAAATCGTAGAGAGATCCCTGCCTATGAACATCCGGGATGACATCGTTCATCGTCCTGGCCGAGGATTTCGGAAAACCAGGAGAAAAAGAAGCTGGCGGTGGATAGGCTCAAAGATGAACTTGCCAAGCTTGGTTTCCCACTGCCTGAGTAGGTGCAGAAGTATCAGGACTTCATCCTGGGAACGGTGGTGGATGTAGTAGTGGCGATCTTGAACCGTATAGGTTTTTTCGAGCATACAGGGACTCAAGAGCCCGACTAGAAGCCAGCGTGAAGCTGAACCCGTTTTCCGTAAGGGTTGGATATCATGTACCGGCTGGCAGGCTCCCCGGAGAGAATCCGGAGGAACTAAATGATTCGGCAAGAGAACAAGCGTTGAAAGATGTTATTGACCATATCCCACAGGTGCGATTTGAACATTGATTTTTTATAGCCCGGCCCTTCGAGGCCGGGGTTTTTTTGTTTAATTTTAAGTATCGGAGCAGGAATACGACCGTGACATAGACTTTCTGGTGACGGGGCAGCAGAAGTTAACAAGGATGAGTTGGTCAAAAGATGGTGCTAATGCCTTCTGTGCACTTACGGCCCTGGGGTATAAAACGGCGAATGGTGTATAGGTATTGGTGCGGTCAGGTGGCGATTTAACTGACAAACCCATCCCTGGGGTTATGCGCGGTAAGCAATTTTTTCTTTGGATACATCCAGACCGACGTATTTTGTGGTATTATTCATTGTACCGGCTCCCTTTCGTATGTAGCTCTGCACTAAGTGCATGTACATTTAGTGTAACCTACGGCTTACAAGTTACAAGAATGGGAGCCGGCTTCGTTCATTATGACTTGTATAGACCTTGCGTCTGTCTTTCTTGTTCAAACTGGAGCATACGCCATCTATGTTTTAAATCTTCTTATACAGTTACAGTCTATTTCACGCTACCATTGGGTTTGGATTATGCTCTCCTACCAATTCAATTTGGTTCAACACCCCATAAGATGTTCACTTATATAAAGATCGAGTTCCTCATAATCCCTCGCAGCTATCAATTGCTGCTCAAGATCTCGATCCGAGGTTCTAACTTTCTCAAGAAGATCTTTGAAGAGCCTTATGCTGTTGGCAAGGTGCTTGGTGGACAAATCCCGAGGTTGCGTCCTTATCACCTTCACATCGAGGCCTACGAACTCACCGTTTCTACCGTACCCGTTTTCATCCAGGACGCGAACCTGGTTAAACGCAACCCTCAAATTGTCACTGCCAAAGGACTTATCCTGATCAAACTTCAACCCGTTCTGCCCATTCAAGTGAACACTCCAGAGCTTACCGTGGGCTAGGGCATACCCCATCTCGTCGGAGGGATCAAGACCCGCAAGGATGGCATGAGCGCTTTCAATCAGGCCCCCGACCCTGGCTGGGTCGGCACTCATGTACGCCAGAGCCAAAGCATGACCTATAGTAGGAATATATGCATGATCCATGGGTTCATTTGGCTTAGGTTCGATAAGAATCCTGATTCCTTTATCATATTCAAGCATTCTATTTATGGCGTCAAGGATGTACTCTACTGATTTTCTGGATGCCTTGGATTCTCTAATATAGGTACCTTCCCGCGCAAGCCAGAGGACAATATTCCTCGTCCCGAGTTCCCTAGCTATATCTATTGCCAAAAGGGAACGACCTATAGCCTGCTCCCTCAACTTGAGATCATTCGCAGTATAGGCACCATCTACGAATTCCCTCGCCTCCCAAAGCCTTGGAGCCACAAACTCAGCTACCAGACCGGCATCATCCAATAGCTTCTTAATCTGGCGAGCACGTGCCAAGATCTCAGGAGTAGACATATCAGTGAGCCCGGGAACTACGTCGTCATCATGGAACTGGACACCATCAAAACCTAAATTCTTTAGGAACCTTATCTTTTCCTCAAATGTAAAAGGCTCTCTAACCGCGGGGCCGAAGGGGTCCGCACCCTCATGAATATTCCATGGGCCTGCGGAGAATCTGTACACACCCCCTAATACTGGATTTTCTCCTAATACTTTCTCTTCCGCCATCTTATCATTACTCCTTCCCTAAGGTTTTGCTTGGGTAAATTAATACTACTCTGTCAGATCTGCAGTCATTGCCAATTCAACAGGCCCAGCTGTAGTATTCTACTAAAAACAGTGTCTTCGACGGCACTTAGGCTATTACGTTGCTAGAGGGTTCCTACATAACAGGGCACTACTGAGAGCGTCGATTTTCTCCAATCTGTGGCAAGATGGTACAGCCCGATGCTATTGGACTGTAGTAATTCTACATTGCGTAGGCGCCTATTACTAACTACCTGGGGAAAACCGACGCCCTCAGTACTAGCAATCCACTAAGAAACCCCGTCAGGAAGCCGATTTCCATTATCCCTCTATTATGAAAATCCACGCTAGCCCTTGAGAGATGCCAGCACCAGCGCCGCAAGCTCGACCGCTATCGCCGGCGCCCAGAGGGAGTTCTGTACCTTTGCGAAGCTGGCCTTGAAATAATCCACGGTGAGCACCAGGCACAAGTGAGCCGGCGATAACATCGTCCCCACAAACCCGCTCACAAAGGCGAAAGTCACGTAAGAAAGATTCACGCTACCTGCAGTGATCAATATCCCCATAATAAGTGGAAAGGCGATGCTTGGCACTGTGACCCCGAGACCGGTTGAGAATGCTACCAAAAACGGCAGGATAAATAGGAGAAACATAGGTGGAATTCCTGTTACACTCAGGAACGTCGATATTTGATTCAACGCACCGCTAGCTACGAGAATGTCCCTAAACAACATCACGCCGAGCACAAGGGCTACTACATTCCGGGAAAAGGCCTCTCTCACAAGGCTCCACGCGTCTCTTAACGAATATCTCCCCACGATCATCATAACGATGAGGACGGCCGCAACAGCAGCTGATATATTCAGCTTCAGGATCGTGACGCCCACTACGACCGCGATGACAGGGCTGAGGGCAGCCAGCGCATCAAACACACAGGATACCTTCCCTGCCGCCATATCCGGTGTTCCCGCCGCAGTCCCCTCCGACGATATCGTCCCTTTACGCGTCATTCCCTTAAATGCAGGAATGATCCCCGCCGCAATTGTAATCGGCACCATGGGGACCATCCCTATGATAAGCCGGTCCAGACGCAAATCCAGCACCTGGCCCGCCACGATAATGGAGGGATAAATCGGCATGACACACTCCCAGATATGCCTGTACCAGTAATTGATAAATGCCTTGCGCTCGGGCGGGATCTCGAGGTTGGCCGTAACCTGATGAACCAGAGGCGCTGAGAATCGCGCCCCACCCGCCGATGGTAAAAGCCCGAGGAAGGCCGGTAAGGCGGCCATGATGATGCGCCGGTCCGAAATCAGGGCATGGAGGGCGCCTACCATCCTCTGCATCAGTCCTGCGCGCCTCATTGCGTGCTCTAGAAACGCGATTAAAACCAGGGCCGAAATAAGATCCAGAGTATCGGGGGATGTGGCTGACTTCACAGCGATTGCGCCCAACGCGGCGGCTCCCATTCCGAAGCTGACACCGAGGATCACCGCAGCTACGAGTATTACAAGCCCGAGGTTAAGGTTACGACGCAAGAGAACTATCATAAGCAGGCAAACTGCAATAAGGCATAAAAACTCTAACATAACATTCTCCTATTCAACTATTGGTTCACTTCTTACTTACTTGTTGCTTGAATTTTTTCGATAGGCTACCGTGAAAATGACCCAGCTATTCCTGGTGAACTCGCGAGTCAACAACCGTTTCCCGAGATTGAATCTACGTTGCCTGGCGGCATTTTCATTGCCTATGGAACCCATAGCGGCATGAGGGTTACGGCATATTCATAAGCATATCTACCAAGATATCAGAAGCCATCTCAGCATTTCTGACATCAACCACCTCAATCGGCGAATGAGAGTATCGGCGAGGGATCATTAGTGTTGAACAACGAAGTGCCGGGTTAACCTCTGAAGCAATGGTAGTATCCGTAAAGGTCCGAGCATATATGTCCGGATTCAACTTCACCCCCAACCGTTCGGCCGCAGCGACAAGCATTTCGTCAAGTTCCTTGTTAGAATACAGTACTTTGGCAGGATAAAGGCTTCCAACTGGCTGACTCATTTGGAATTTACGAAGAACTGGACCTTCGCTGAGGCCTACGATCTTATGGCGGTCGAAGGCGGCATCATTGGCAAAAGCGGTATCCAATGCTATCATGAAGTCCGCTTTCAATCTGGATGATATATATGCAGCCCCTTGAGAGCCCACTTCCTCACGTACCGATCCTACAAAATAAACGTTGCAATTCAAATCTTGTCCCATCAATCGTTTCGCAACATCTAATAAAATGGCACAACCAACCCTGTCGTCAACAGACTTACTTGCCAAGAAACGCTTTTCTTCGTCTAACCAGCGAGCATTCGGAGCGAACGTTATAGGATCGCCTATAGCAACGGATTCCTGCCTGTTTCCCACATCTATCCAAAGCTCACCACTGCCAGTTTCTTCGAAATGAGCCGAAGCTGAGCATATCACCCCGGTCACGTCACCATCGCGGCCTATTATATTAACAGCGGTCCCCATGAGCACCTTTTCGTTTATCCAGCCAACCCTCTCAAACCACACATATTCATCCACATCCCGAACAACTAAGCTCACCTCATCCATATGGGCCATGAGGATGAGACTTACGTTTCCACGTCCTCGCCTATAAGCTATAACGTTGCCTATAGCATCAATCTCAATTTCGTCGACGTATTGTCTTAAGTTCTTGGAAAGATATGTGGCCACCCTATCTTCATGACCAGATGGTGCGCACAGCTGTACGAGTTCGAAAAGAGATTCACGTAACACCTTCTTCATTCTCCCCTCGTCAAGACGTTTGGGCCAATTCATTGGCAGCAAACAGATTCTTTCGAATCCAGCTGTCCAGCTCTGTACTCACACCTTAATGACCCGTCGGCCTTCTGACGCACGGTAGGCAGCGAAAACTATCTCCTGATTACGAGTGCCCTCGCAAGCGTTTAAGAACGGTTCCCTGTCTTCCCTTATACACTGATTTAGATATCCAACCTCCGCTGAATACATATTGATAATCGGAAACTCCAATTTTGTTTCTTCTCCGTCGAGGTTAGCAAACAATCGGCCCTCTGGAAGCTGGCCAATGGTCTCTTCACCGCGAAGGCACCCCTTGGTCCCATACACCTCGAAAACATGTCTCGCTCCCTTGACATTGAAACAGGAATCCACTATCCCATGCGCTCCACTCTTAAACTTGAGCAGGACTGTTGCTGTATCTTCAACGTTATAGTCAGCGTCCAAAGTATCCACGAAAGCCGAAACTTCAACCACTTCTCCCAGCCAGTACCTCAATAAGTCGATACAGTGGATCCCCATATCCATTAGCGAGCCACCACCGGCAAGCTCTTTACTTTGTCTCCAGGTTCGTTCACCATTTGGGCCCCATTCCACCTTATAGTGTGAAAGTTGTGCTCTCGCCATAATCGGTTTTCCAATGATTCCGGAATCGATCATTTCTTTTACTTTCCTATGGGCACCATGAAATCGCATCATGAACCCGATCATAAACTTAACGCCTTGCTTCCGGCACAAAGAGTCTATCTCTTTGCATTGATCAATGGTCAAGGCCATAGGCTTCTCACATAGAATGTGCTTCTTGGCTTTAGCTGCTTTTACCACATTCTCATAGTGCAGAAATACTGGGCTGGCAATGTATACGGCATCCAACTCAGGCAATGCGAGGAGATCATCGGTACGATCGAAATAGTAGGGACACCCGTACTTTTTCGCTATTTCCTCCGCTTCCCCCAACCGCTGGCTAGTAACCCCTATTACTTTCGTATCGGGTAATTTGATCATCGCCGGGATCGTTCGTTTATTAGCGATACCATATGCCGAAATCACGCCCCATCGAATGGTTCTATCGGAAAACACTTTCCTTCACCTTCCTGTACAAATGTTCAGTCCCTTTTAGCTCGTAATGCTGTGAAATCCATGGAGTTCGGGCTTACCCCTCCTCACACTTTTCCCGCGTTAGCCGGAATACCACAGTGTTATACGGGTCCGGGCAACCTACGTATGTGACGTTGGGGTCCTTTTCCCAAGGAAAGTCCGCTCCATATTGAAATGCCTGGACAAAGGGAAACATCGCAGCATAGGCCCAGGAGCAAAAGGCGTTCCTGTCTTCTGACAACTCAAAGACATCACCGACCTTAAGCCCCTTGTCACACCCTCTACCTCTTGTCTCGATAACCTCAGCCTTCACCCGATATTGAACCATATGATAACCCCCCTTGAATTGTTTTTTTGAAGCAGTATTTGGTCAATAGCTTCCACGATTAGGCATATGCACCATATCGCTTTCCAGCCTCGGCAAGAGCAAAAATATTTTCATACGGGGTACCTTCGTGGAGATAATCTGTTGTCGCTAAGATGAACTTTCCTCGATATCTTACTGAATCCATTACTCGCTTGACCTCCTTCTCAATCTCGTGTGGTGAAGCCTGGCGCAGAAAATAAACCTGATCGATGTTGCCGGAAAGAATCATTTCACCACCCAAGCGTTTTAAAGCTTCCTCCAAAACAGTGTCACCCACTGGAGGAGGCGAAAGTGATTCATAGGCTCGCATTCCTAGCCCGGGATATATATCGAGAAGTACTCTAGCCGGTCCACAATTATGATAGAGAACTGGTATACCTTCCGACTGAATGGCTTCAATAACCGCCTTCTCATATTTGAACACATGTTGCCTAAAAAAACCGGGACTCACAACTTTGCCATTGGCTATGTTGGCATTATACGCGACGATGTCAGCACCACTTGTGGCCACCTGTAATGCTAAATCGCGACATCTTGCAGTAAAGTATTCCAACATTTCGTGGTAAAAGGATGACTCGAGCATTGCATCCATGAGTAGATCCTCAAGTTTTCGATAATAAACGACAAATCCAAATGCACCCGATACCCATGGGGCAACAATGCCATACTCGCCCGTCACCTTTTTGGCAAGAGTAACATTCTTGGTATCCAATTTCGGAACAGGGGGTTGGTATTTTAAGAAAAGCTCGAAATCCTCTCTAGTCTTAATGAAAGCCTCGGTTATAGCCTCAATGGTTTCGTACGGGGAAACCTTTCTCCTTTGGAGTACTTGCCTTAGTTCCCCTTCAGGGGTTTCGATCGTGGTAATTACCACCTGCTCTTTTTCACATTCGGACTCACTCACCCTGACCTGCCAATCTGGACCAGAATTCATCGATTCCCCAAAGGACGGAGTACAGTTTCTGTGTATAACATCGAACCCAAAATGTTTATACACTTCAACTGTCCCTTCGATCAAGTCCACGTCAGGATCTTTGAAAAACTCCTTAACAAAATTTGTATGAATAAAAGGAGACGCTGGTAGCCGATCTACGTCCTTCCCGTCAAACAGCCTCAATAATCTTTCCCGAGGAGATAACTCCTTCATGGGACCAGCCCCCTTCTTCACTCCAGTTTTCCTTCGTTAAGAAATGCCCGAAGAGTATTGAAAAGGCCTAGCCACTATCTACCGAACACCTTCCGAAATACCCGAAGCAGGTTACCCCCTAAAACCTTTATGATATCCTCCTCAGAGAAACCCCGCTGTAGCATTCTACCTGTGAGGGCCGGAAACTTACTGTAATCCTCGAGTCCTTCTACCCAACTCAAATCGAAGTCATTATTTTGGTAGGCATCTTCGTAAAAATGCATGGTATTTCTCCGAAAGTCCTCGTTATAATCGAAATAGTCCGGGCCTAGGCCTACATGGTCAATACCAACAAGATCGGCTATGTAAGCAACCTGATCTAGCAAATCGTCAATGGAGGCTCGCCGAGCCCCAGTTTTTATGAGGTGAGCACAAAAATGCACACCGACGACTCCGCCATTTTCGGCTAACTGTTTAAGCGCTGCGTCACTCAGATTGGCGGTAGACTCAGCCAAGACCCTCGAGCCTGCATGGGAATTTATCACCGGGTCCTCGGTAATCTCGTATACATCTTGCATTGCTTTGCGCGACAGATGCGAGAGATCGATGACCATACCCAACCGATTCATCTCGCGAACCACTTGATGCCCGAATGGAGTCAGGCCCGTGTTCTCGGGATCATCCTGAGTACCAGCGATTTGATTATTAAAAGCCCACGTGAGCTGCATATGTCTTACGCCTAACTGATAAAGGCAACGCAGTACCTCCAGGCTACCCTCTAAAGGCTTTCCTCCCTCAAATCCCATGAGTACAGCGGCCTTACCCTCGACCTTTGCTTCACGAATATCCTCAACCGTCAGAGCAAGACAGGCGACATCTGGGGAATTCGCTACAAGACTACGAACCTGATCGATCGCCACTAAGGCTCGTTTCGTCCAGCCCTCGAACTCTGAGATCGAATACTGATATTCCTCTTTCGTTTTAGCCCAGGGCAACGCATCAACAAGCATATGCAGAATCTTGGCCGTCACCCCGCCTTCGCGCATCTGCTTAAACGAATCAAGATTCATCATATGATCGTGTGAAACCACAACGGTTGCCCTACTATGTACGGCCTTAGCTTGTTCGAACTGAACCTCATCGAACCTATGCATACCACCTTCCTCCTTTTCATCGCCTCTACCTTTGGTTCAACTACCTAACCTACATAGCGGCACCATACTTTTCTCAAGAAAAGAGCCACAAGCGAACGATCGCTCTATTCTCCTTATCGATCTTATTCGGCGTTGCCTCGATCTATGGAAGCTAAAATTGCATCCCTGGCATATATAAGGTATTGTTCCATCACCTGCGCTACTTGTTGGGCATCGCGTTTCTTTAGGCTCTCCAGGATCTTAATGTGCCCTTCCAAGGACCTTTTCGCCTCATCCAGATCCATTAGGGTCCTTTTACGGTATCTCAGGATGTGCTCCTTAAGATTACTTATCATATTCGCCAACTTGCGGTTACCGCAGGCTCTGGCAATCACATCGTGAAATTCAGTATTGAGGCTTACCATTCTATCCAAGTCTCTATGTTCCAAACTAGCCCGGGTATAAGCAATGATCTGCTCCAAGCGACGTAGATCCTTTTCCTGTATCCTTTCAGCTGCTAAGCGCCCCATATACGTTTCAAGGGCAATTCGAACTTCAAAAAGTTCTTCTGCGTCCGTCCGAGAGTTTTCCGCTACGACCAAGCCCCCACTCCTAAGCCTTATCAATAAACCTTCTGTTTCTAACTTCTGAAGCGCTTCTCTCACAGGCGTTCGGCTGATCCCTATTCTTCGGGCAATCTTAGCCTCGAGCACACGTTCACCAGGAGCTAGTTTTCCGTTCAGTATCTGCTGCCGCAAAGCAGCATAGACCCGCTCATGCAACACCTTTCGATCTTCGATTCCTATAGATATCTCATCTGCATAGCCTCTCACTTTGAACATCTACCCTCCAGAAAGTTAAATGCTTCCTCTAGACGGTCGACAGCTTTCATTATGGTTTCCCGCGTCCCGCCGAAAGGTAGCCGAATGTGATTTGAAGAGAAATGGCAAGAACCTGGGGTTGATACTAGACCAAAACGTTCTAATAAGCTTTGACTCACCTCTTCACAACTCAGCGGTAATTGGGAGATATCGATGAACAGGAATGGACCGCCCTTGGGTGGAACAACACTAATGGACTCAGTCCCTTCAATCACCCTTAAGAACATGTCTCGGTTGTATTGAAATTCCTCGGCCACTCCGGCTAGCCATTCTTGTGGCCCACTCATGGCAGCCGCCGCCACCTTCTGCGCCACGAAGCTGCAATACAAGTTATTCCATTCTAAGGTCTTCACAAAACTCTCCGTTAGTAGTCGATCCGCGACCACGTAACCAACTCGCCAACTTGGCAGAGCATAGCTTTTCGTAAAGCTTTTGACTAAGATTGTCCTTTCCTTTGCCCCCGGTACTTCCAGAAAGCTTGTATGACGTTCTCCATCATAAACGAGTCTGTCATACGATTCATCGGATATGATCACCCTACCATATTTGCCAGCCAGTTCAGCGATTACTGTCAGATCTCTTTGGCTCGCTACATAACCAGTAGGGTTGACCGGGCTATTGATAAGAATAGCCTTGGTTCTTCCGGTAAGCCTCCTTTCCAGAAGCTCTATATTGAACCGGTAACCGTCTGCCTTTTGAAGAGGCACATGCACCGGATGACCGCCCGCCATTCTAATAATCCCGTCAAAGAAATACGACGGAGTATATAGCACCACCTCGTCGCCCGGATCTAAGATAGACTGCATCACCACATTAAGCGCGTGCATGGCACCATAAGTCACAAGCACTTCGCTTGCGGGATCTACCATAACCCCTGTTAACTTCAAAATATTCTTTGAGATAGCCTCACGTAGCTCTAAAAGGCCCCGGGATGGAGTGTTCTGTGAATGGATTACTGCTTCCTTCGCCACATCGACTACATGTTGAGGTAGTTGACGTACTGGATACGCCGTTAATGGTAATACGTCGACTCCTTCCCCACGCACCCGAGCAGCTTCCTCATCAGTAACCCTTGAACCCACACGGGGCAGACTCAACAACCTTTGAGATATAACTTGACTGATCTTACTAGAACACAACACTCTCACTTCCTCAAACTCAGTCTTACCAATATCTGGCTTTGCTACCCACATAGCATTACCTTTCGTAGGTGATCTTGGGGTTTATCACGGAGTAGGAAATATCGACCAGAAGATTTACAAATACGTATGTCGCCGCTATGATGATAGTTCCACCTTCAATGAGGGGGTAGTCCCTCTTGAGTACGGCCCCAACCATCATACTACCCAGCCCAGGCCAGGCAAAGACCGCCTCGACTAGTACGCCATTGGATAATAAGCTACCGAACATAATTCCGGTATTCGTTACCAGGGGAATCAAGGCGTTACGAAACGCATGCCTGAACATCACCGCTGCATCCGATAGTCCCTTCGCATAGGCGGTACGTATATAATCCTCTCGAATTACCTCCAAGACAGAGGTCCGAACTATAGTTGCTGTGGCCCCGGCAGAGGCAGCTCCCATAGTTACTGCCGGAAGCACTAGATGACGAAGAAGATCCCATATCCCGCCACCAGTTATTGAGACCATCCCTACCGGCGGAAATATGGGGATCTTGACGGCAAATAAGATCATCAGAAAAAGCCCCAGGGAAAATGGTGGGACGGTCAAAAAGAACAGCGGCCCCAACCCCAGAAATCTATCTAGGAAAACATTACCCCTCTTAGTAGTCACAAAGGCACTCAGAGTACCAACAATTGCCCCGGAGACCACCGCCACCAGCATCGCGGAGAAAGCGAGAATCAAAGTCGCCTTAAAACGGGAGATAAGAATGCTAAGAACGGGTCTACCATCAAGGATTGATTGTCCCATATCTCCCTGGATGAGCCGCAAAAGCCATCGGAAATATTGAATATATATCGGTTGATCCAGGCCATACCGCTGCCGATATTCTGCTACTACTTCTGGGTTTGCTACCTGAGCCGAACCAAGCATTGTCGAAATGGGATCTCCTGGTATCACGCGCGCCAGAAAAAAGACTAAAACGGTAGCACCAAGTAAAACCAGAGACATGATCACCAAGCGTTTAAGCAAATACCCCTTCATAGAAAGATCCCCCTATAGGCAGATACACTACGTAGCGCTGAGGCTATCCCTTTACAGGAAGGCCGACAAAGGACAGGATATCGATTATATCTCAAATCAAAATGCACGATCCCTCGCCCGCGACCGTGGGCCTCATAGTCTGGGGGATATGGCCCCCCACACCACTAGTAGTTTTGCCATAAGTACCAATACCTCAAGACTGGCACCAGGGCAGGCCTGGGTGGCACCCAGGCCTGCCCACCATCCTCTCTTTTAGCTTACTTCTTTCTAACCTGTGTAAGATCAACAGTGACGTTACCACGTACCCTTATTCCTTCAATATTATCTCGATATGCCAGAGGGAGGGTTACCACTGAATGGTATAGTATGGGTACTTGCTCTGCAACTATCCTTTGGATCTCCTTAAACATCTCTGCTCGCTTATCCAGATCCATCTCGCTAACCGCTTTCTTCCACAGCTCCTCAACCCGTGGATCAGTATAGAAAGAGATGTTAAATCCATTGGGTGGAATCGCTACGGAAGTGAATCGATCGAAGAAGAAGGAGGGATCGGGCAAGAAAGCGATCATACCGAAGACCACGACATCAGCTGTTTCAGGGTTGAAGACCCCCACCTTGGGATCGAAAAACACTCCCGGGTCTATGCGGACGATCTTTACATTGATCCCGACATCACGCATGTTGCTTTGGAAGAGCTCAGGAATAGCCGCCTCCGGACCATAGAGAGCTCCCGCCTGCACTAACCGGATCTCCAGGGCTTTGCCTTTCTTTTCCCGTATCGTCCTTCCCTTCGGGAGAGTCCAACCGGCCTCTTCCAAAAGCTTCCTCGCCTTATCTGGATTATACGTATATTGCTTTACATTCGGTTCAAAGCCATACGCCCCCTTGAACCATGGATAGTAGCAAGCTAGAGAAGTACCCTTGTTGATCTCTTCGAGAGCCTTGCGGTCAAAAGCATATGAAAGGGCTTGCCTGACTCTGACATCGTCTAGCGGTGGACGGGTAACATTAATGGCCAAATAACCCAGCCATCTCAGAGGAAATATATCCACCTTAATTCCCGGTGTCGCCCGTAGGATGGGAATCTGGTCTGCCGGCGGCCGGGTGATTACATCCACGTTCCCCGCCAGCAAGTCAGCAACCTTTGATTGATCATCCGGGTTGATCTTAAACACTAGCCTCTTAATAGAAGGCTTAGGCCCCCAATAATCCTCAAAACGCTCAAGAACGATCTTTACGTCCTTGTCGAACTCAACCAGTTTATATGGACCCGTTCCAACAGCGTGGTTGGTGTAATCCTTACCCCACTTCTTGATAGCCGTCGGACTCTGAATGTAGGTGGGTTCCATAGTCATACGCCAGAGAAGGATTGGGTCGGGTCTAGTGGCAGTAACCTTTACCGTGTATTCGTCGATTTTTTCTACCTTTTCAATAGGAACGTACGAGGCGTAGGTGAAAGTTCCAGTATTGTGATACGGATGGTTCTTATCATAGATCCGCATGATCGAGAACACAACTGCGTCAGCGTTGAACGGGGTTCCATCATGGAACTTGACACCCTTGCGAAGCTTGAAGGTAATTGACTTACCATCAGGCGATACCTGCCAGCTCACAGCGAGTTTCGGAACTACGATATTCTTTTCCTCATCAAATTCTACTAAAGTTTCACTAATATGGAAAGCAGCTTTTTTCCCTGTGCTTTCCATAGTTTGGGATGCATCCATCCCACCCACTATGACCCGGTCGAGGTTAAATATAAGGGTATCCTTATCCGAGGCAGCGAAGACATTTGCTATCAACATTGCCATGGCAAGCAGCAGGATGACTATTCCCATCGCCCATCTTTTCATTTTAATCTCTCCTTTACATATCGTTCGTTTAGTAGTCAAGAAACACACACGAGCCTGCCGACATCTTTCGGCCATCTCCACTTCACCGGGGCGAGGCCACTCCATCATAGCGCATCACTGGGCACCTTTACAATCCCTACGCTCACTTAACGGTCATGTCTCGACAATTCCTTAGACTACATCTCGTACATCTTAAATTCCTCTCTTCTCTCTCACCCCCCTCCCACTTCCCCTCCGGGCGGACCACACAACAGCTAACGCGAAAGGTACTACAGAAACTAGTATCCCGTTATCCTATGACAGGCAACCCAATGTCCTGTATCAACCTCCTCTAATTGTGGTGGATTCCCCGTACAGAGGTCCCTGAGGGCAACAGGGCATCGGGCATGAAACGGGCACCCTCTAGGCAAATTCATGGGACTTGGGACATCTCCCTCAAGTACGATTCGCTGTCTGGTCGCCTCAATCTTTGGGTTAGGGACCGGAACGGAGGAAAGCAAAGCTTTCGTGTAAGGGTGCAAAGGATTGGCGTAGAGTTCATCCCTTCCAGCCAACTCTACCAAACACCCCAGGTACATAACAGCTACTCTATGCGATATGTACCTCACTATAGAAAGGTCATGCGAGATGAACAACATACTCAGCTGGTAATCACGCTGCATCCTTTTAAGTAAATTAATCAATTGCGCCTGAATTGATACATCCAAGGCCGATAACGGTTCATCCGCTACTAGTAATTGAGGTTTAAGGGACAGGGCGCGGGCGATAGCTACACGCTGTAGCTGCCCACCAGACAGCTGAGGAGGGTATCGAGAGCTCATCTCTCCTGAAAGCCCGACCTGCTCAAGAAGCTGAACCACTTGACGGCGTATTTCAGATCCAGATGTGATCTTGTGAACTCGTAACGGTGTAGCCAGAATGGTCTCAATAGACTTGCGAGGGTTTAGCGAACCGTAAGGATCCTGAAATACCATTTGAATTTCTCGGCAAAGTTGTTGGGAATAAGAGCCCTCCGCTTTAAAGATATCTCTTCCCTTATACAATATCTGACCCTGTGTAGGTGCTATCAATCTACACACTAATCTACCGAGCGTCGTCTTGCCACAGCCACTCTCTCCAACAAGGCCGAGAGTCTCATTTGGAAAAATCTCGAGAGATATGTTATTCACCGCTTTGACCTGAGCTCTCTTGGCGACTCCTAGGCGTTTAATCGTGAATATCTTCGAAACTTGCCTTATTTGGAGAAGTGACATCGCCTTTTCTTGTATCATTCGAATGCAACCTCCCGAACAAATGCCATGCCTGCCAGTAGACGCGGTAAAAACACAAATCTTATTATATTATTCTGCCCACCGCCAGCAGGCAGAAAGGTTTCCAGGTATATCTGTGCTCATTAGGGGAGGGGCCTCTTTCGTGCATTTCGTCTCAGCGAGACTACACCGTGACGAATATGGGCATCCCCTTGGCGGATTGATCAAGTCAGGTGGCTGGCCTTCTATGGTATTTAGTACATCTTTTACTTCACCGACTAAGGATGGGATACACGAAAGTAACCCTTGTGTGTACGGGTGCCGGGGATGATCATACAAGTATGAAGCCGGTCCCCATTCCACTATGTGTCCTGCGTACATAACAAGAACATGGTCGGCTAGGCTTGCAATAGTAGCGAGGTCATGACTGACCCATATAACTGTCATACCAAGCGCTTCTTTTAGGCCCTTAACTAGTTCGACGATCTGAGCCTGTATGGTAACATCAAGGGCAGTGGTTGGCTCATCCGCGAGAAGGACCCTGGGCTCACAGGACAAAGCCATAGCAATCATGATTCTCTGGCACATCCCTCCGCTGAATTCATGAGGAAATTGTCGTAAACGTTGAGCGGGCTCAGGGATCCTCACCCGTTCTAACATCTCAATGGCGCGGCTCCGCGCCTCAACATATGAACAATGCCTATGAACCATAATAGCTTCTGTCATCTGTTTCCCAATGGTAAGTACAGGATTAAGCGACGACATGGGGTTTTGGAAAATCATAGCGATTTCTTGACCGCGAATCTTCCTCATCATAGGCTTTTCAAGTCGACACAAGTCGGTGTCCTTATACAGAACTTTTCCTTCAACGATTCGTGCCGTGGGGGGTAGGAGATTCATAATTGAAAGCGCTGTCATAGTTTTACCACATCCCGATTCTCCTACCACCCCAAGACTCTCTCCCTCATTGACGGTGAAGCTTATACCATCGACGGCTTTTACGATCCCGCGCTTTGTGAAAAGATACGTCCTGAGCGTTTTAACCTCGAGAACTGGTATACTCATATCGAACACCCTCACTTACTCATCCCGGGCCTTTGGGTTGAAAATGACCCGGACCGCATCGCCGATAATAGCAAAGCAAAGAGTAACGATAAGAAGTACAGCACTTGGGACCAGGGTAACATGGGGAGCGATCATGATGAAGTTCTTACCGTCGGAGACCATTGTTCCCCAGTCAGCCTGCGGGGGTTGTACACCTAACCCTAAAAAGCTCAGACCTGCTGTTGCGGAAATCATCAGAGGAATATCCATACTCATGGCCGTCATAGCTATTGCCATTACATTAGGCAAGATTTCGGAAAAGATTATCCTAAGATCACCGTATCCGAGCACTCTAGCGGCATCTATAAACGATGCCTCCTTAATAGACAATGTCTCTCCTCTGATGAGTCGGATCCTAGCAGGAACTGTCGCCACAATAACCGCAATCATCGCATTCTGTAGCGATGGCCCAAGAGCGGCGACCAGGGCTATGGCCAGTAGCATGAAGGGGAAGGATAGCATAATATCAACCACTGCCATAACTATCCGATCAAACCAGCCACCCCAATATCCAGAGAGCAAACCTAGTAATACCCCAAAGGACATGGCAATAAAGGCGGGAACTACACCGGCCAAAAGGGACGTCCGGCCAGCCCAAATAACCCGGCTCAAGATATCTCTTCCATAACTATCTGTTCCAAGAGGGAAACCCGGCGTTCCGATGGGTTTGAGCCGGCTCCTAATCTCCATCTGGTACGGATCTTTCGGTGCCACCCAGAGAGCAAATATAGCTGACATAGCGATCAAAAGAAGGATTAAGCATGCAACGGTTACAAGGGGTTTCTCTCTAAAATAAGAGAGTATTTTCCTATAAGAGTCAATTCCACAGGTACCTTTAGCTCGAGTTAATTCAATGCTCATGAAATTACCACCCTAATCAGGTCATTTTTTTGAGAAAGCGTAAAGCATTTTCTCCCAGGATCAATTCTTTCTGTCGATCGGTAAGGAAATATGCGAAATAACGGATCATGTTTACGGTTTGTTTGTAAGTGCAAATCCCCTCGTTATAAGGCCAATCCGTACCAAAGATCACCTTTTCCGCCCCTGCCCCTTTAACTAGGTACTCAAGAAGCTTTAGCGCGAGCGTAAACGGATATTCGTGATCCAGTACTAACGGATCGAAACCGATTCGGTTACCCGGATTCATATCTGGCAGGAACGTCAGGGCAGCGGTATCGACGTAAACATTGTCAAATCGCCGGAGGGTATCTATCATTGGGTCTAGCCTATGGTATTCATATACTTGGGCATACCCGGTCCGATCAGTCCAAATGCAAGTACCGAAGTGCGCAAGCTGGAAATTAACTTCCGGAAAAGCCTGTAAAACTCGACAAAACCGCTTTATATACTGATCAAAATCTCTCACATCTTCACTTAGACGTAGGGAACCACCCACGAGGCACCAATAGCTAAAATCAATGATTACTGGAACATTCTTCTGTCGACAAAGTTCATAGAGCTCCATTAGACAGGGGTCGTCAGGGAAAACCCTCATAATACTCGGCATCAGCTTTAGACCGGTGGCCCCAGCTTCGAGGTCCTCTTTCGCCCGTTCAAGCAAACCGCCATTTTCCGCGCGACTTACGGTTGAAAACCAGATGAACCTATCCGGGTAATTCCGCAAGGCTTTGAGAGAGTATTCTTTATTTATGAACGATGCCGCCTTTTCAACGGATTCATTCTTAGCCTCTAGAATTGGAGCGATATCTTGAGCATCATAACTAATCAAGAACACCTTGTCTACGCCAGCCAAATCCATTTCAGCCACTAATAAGTCTCCGGAGAACTCATGGCAATGAAAGATGGACGGCGGCTTCGGTCTTTCTTCTTCACTTATCGGCCCAAATACATGCGTATGTGCATCAATTATCATCAGACCCATCTCCTCCCGGTCAAAAATTACATTCGGAATTATATATCTTTACCTAGCTCTGATAATATCTACCCACCACAGCAGGTCTGCAACCCTTGCTTCCCCTCACTTAGAAGAACTCTGTATACATCTACTTTTGTATGATTGTATACCGTATGTTTGTTTCGGATAATTCGACATCCCTTAGAATATTCCTTCTCACTCCTCATAGAAATCCTTAAATTTTTTCTTACCACGCATAACTCCAAGGACGGGTTTGTCAGTGTTAAGCCGCTACCTGACCGCACCAATACCTGTCCTATTCGCCGTTATACCACAGGGTAGTAAGTACACAGAAGGCATTAGCACCATCTTTTAATCAACTCATCCTTGTTAACTTCTGCTGCCCTATCACCAAAAGGTCTATGTCACGGTCGTATTCCTGCTCCCGATACTCAAAATTATCGTAGCGCGCATAAGGTGCGGGATGAGACAGAGGAATAAGTGAAGTTGATCTGCTCCAACATTTGGCATAATACAGTGTAGCTGGTCCTGTGCTACCATCAATGTATCTACAGCATAGATGGAGGCGCAAACATGACCAGCTACGAAGTAATTATACGCCCAAAGAGACCGGAAATAAAGTCCCAGGATGAAATCAGATTTACTATCGAAGCGCCATCGTTACCAGACGGAAATGAGAGCGATCTTGTAGATGCATTGGAGAACGCGGCCATGGAAATCGGCGTTCAAATAGAGCGCGGCTTATTCACTAACCATCTAAAACGTATCGAGATGAAGCTATGTAATAGCTTAACCCATCTGGATGATAACTGCGAGGTAGTTCGTAATGGATATCGTAAGCTTAAGATAAGCGCCAGGTTTGGCATTATTGACATAGAACGTCAGGTCGCCTTCTGCAAGACTTGCGGGAAGGACTTTATCCCCATAAACAGTGTCCTTCCCGAGCATAACGGGATGGTCATAACCAAGGGGTTACAGGAGTTGGCCTGTTTTCTTTCCATGTTTTCATCCTACAGGATTGCACAGCGGCTTTTGGGAGGTTCTGCCATGATCCCGATGTTCTATGTTCGCGCGAGATAGAGGATTTAGTAGGGCATCATGGAGCGATGATACGAAAGCGAGAACTTGAGGAATCTAGGGCTATCGAGGAAAGCAATGATACAGACGTGGTGGTTTCACGGTTGAAGGAATCAAATTAGCCTCAGAAAGCCTCCTGTTTTTGATGTAGATAGGCTCTCACGAAAGATACTCTGGATGCATAGAGCCGGCAACACCCATGCCGGGCGCATAAAAGTGCTTTACGCCCTGGCGGCTTCAGTCCAGTATTCCGAACATATAGTAACGTAGCAAAGCTTCCACCAAGTAATAGTCTCCGAAACCCAACTCAGAGTCGACCCCTCTGTCCTTCGACAGGAAATAGCACCCGTGCGGAAGCAATCCTCCTTCAACGGTTGAGTCGAGGTGGTCAGAGCTGTTTTTGACAAGTGCCGTAAGAAGTTCTTCCGCTTGTACAAACCATTTATAGCGCTCTAATCCTTTTCCGGAGGAAGCGAGGATGAGCAATCCGGCAACCGCAATAGACGAGGCGGAAGAATCTCGCTCCACATTTGGAATCCGTGGATCCAAAAGATCATAGTAGGCTATCTTATCTTCGGGCAAATGACGCAAGAAGAAGTTGGCCAGGCGAACCGCTGCTTCTTTAAACCGCTCATCGCCCGTCTGCCGGTATAACCAGGAAAAACCGTATATTCCCCACGCCTGTCCACGGGACCAACAGGAGTCCGCATTATAACCCTGATGAACTCCGGGTCCCTCTATCTTACCTGAATCGGGATCAAACCAGATGACCTGATAGGTTGAACCGTCATTTCGCACGTTTGCGTGCAGAATCGTTTCTGCTGTTTTCAATCCAACATCATAAAAACACTGTTCTCCCGTCATCCTGTGGGCCCAGAAAAGCAGGCGCAGGTTCATAATTGTGTCGATAATGGTGTAGCCACGCCTGTCCCCATGCTCGACATCACCATGAGCCGGTATGAAGTTACCTCTGGGATTGAAACGGCGACTAAGCCTATCCGCAGCTTTAATGGCTAC
Organism: Bacillota bacterium; assembly: GCA_013178125.1. Classification (NCBI taxonomy): domain Bacteria; kingdom Bacillati; phylum Bacillota; species Bacillota bacterium. Next base: position 26,755 of record JABLXJ010000020.1, read on the forward strand.
CTCCTTGAACTCGCTACTGCCAGTCAAAGTGTACCCCAGAACACACGAACAGTTGAAGAGGAAACCCAGGTCGTGATCCTTAAGGTCTATTTTCTCGGCGGCAATTCTCTTAGACATGTATTCCGCTGTATCCCGCAAGAACGGATCGCGGCTATACAGATAAAGCCACCACATGATCCCCGGCCAGAAAGCCTCTGTCCAATAGCCGTTCATATACCACTTTTTCTGCCTGCGGTCGTAGTAGTCGGGAAAGCTGCCATCCCAGATTCCGATATTATGCTTACTTCTCAGTACCATTTTGTCCAGTAGCTCTGTCACCTTGGGCTTCAACTCAGGATTAATCATGGTTGCCGTTCCCCCATGCTATATTTGTTACGACCTAAGAAACTACTACAGACCGTAAATCTACTGACGCCGAGCCAAAGCCACGATTCTAAGGGACTTGATTCCCTCTCCCACCGGAATGCTGACGGGTAGGTCCTCTACAACCGCAGTCAGAAAGTCCCTGTCTTCATTGCGGAACATGTCATCTCTTTCGGTAGGCAGAGTTTCCCTTGTCCAGACCCCATTCTCAGCCGTGAAAGTTGATACTGTACATTGATTCCAACCGGCAAATTCCACTTCAATTACTCCCTCTGTGCCGATTAACTCCGTAAGACGTCGGCGGGGTCTTTGGAAAAAGTCAAGGTGAACACTGGCATAGCAGTTATTGTCAAATTCTATGAGAACCTCGGCCACATCAGTAACTTGGATGTCAAGGTCGCTGATTTTCCCATGAATTGACTTGACGGTTTTGGTTTCCCCGCCCGAAAACCAGACTGCAAGATCGATCTCATGCACAAGGTCAAACACGCCTAAGTGCTGAGAGGCCGTCAGTGTTCGGTAATCGGGTCTTACTGTAGGTAGGTGTTCACCCATCACTGACCGGATGCTGACCAGCCTGCCTATCCGCCCGCTATCCAAATACTGTTTCGCGCGCCGTAAACCTTCATGGTATCGGAAACAAAAACCAACCATGAACTTTTTCCCGCTCTGTTCTATGGTTTCAACGAGCGTTTGAATATTGTTCATATCATCTGCCAGGGGCTTTTCACAGAAAACGTGGCAGCCGGCACGCAATGCTTTGACTGACATTTGCACATGAAGGGGCGGCGGGGTAAGAACGAACACTATATCTGGGCCGGATTTAAGAGCTTCGTGGTAGTCTGAGTAGATCTCTTCAACCGGAGTCTCACGCGAAAGAGCTTCACGTTGGGCAGCAATAGGATCACAGATCTTGAGGTGAGAGACTCCTAAGCTGCTTAGGATTCGTGCGTGCCTTCGACCAACGGAACCACAACCCGCCAGCAACACTTTCAAATCAGCCCAACTCATGGACTACACCCCCAAGTCCTAGAGGCAACTACTGTCTGCTGCGGTCGTAATCTTTACCAGGCTGTCAATCCCCCGTCAACAGGGAGATTTACTCCGGTGATAAAAGAAGCAGCTTCCGAAGCCAGAAAGACCACGGCACCCTTGATTTCTTTGCCATCCATGCCCATCCGGCCCATAGGAATTGTCTCGCTGTACGCCTTTACAAATGCCTCCGGCTGACCGCGCCAGAAACCGGCAGGGCTGATACAGTTGACCCTGATTCCGTCCGGTGCCAGGTGGCAAGCCATATCCCGTGTCATATTGATTACGCCAGCCTTGGCGGCTTCGTAGTCTATCGTGACTCCGCCCATGTTCGTACCCCTATAGACTCGACGGTCCTTTCCTATCATGCCGGCTGTTGAACCCAGGTTGATAATGACCCCCCGTTTTGCAGGCTTCATTGCCCGGGCGACAACATGTTTAGAGCAGAGGAAAACCCCAGTCAGATTGACATCTATCGTGTTTTGCCATTCCTCAAGGGGCCGTCGTTCCAAGCCGTTATTTTCAGGAGTACTCACAACGTTACCGGCGTTATTCACCAGGATGTCTATCCTGCCAAAGTCCGCCAGTACTTGATCAACTACTCTGATTACTTGGTCTTCATACCTTACGTCAAGTTGATAGGGTACTACCTTTCTCCCCGTAAGTTCGGCAATTTTCCGGCTTGATTCCGCAGCCCTATCTAAAGACCTGCTCGTAATGGCAACATCGGCGCCAGCCTCAGCTAGGGCTAAGGCCATATCAAAACCCAGGTTTCTCGCCCCTCCTGTTACAAGTGCAACCTGATTGTTGAGCCGCAACATTTGCATTACGTTGTACTCATTCACCTTGTCTTGCATTCCGGGCACGCTCCTCTCCACAGTAAACCGGTAGGACAATCTACACGTGTATTAGGACGGAAAGTGCTCCACTACCAAGCACGCGGTTGTCTTGGACCTATTAGAACCGTATATGTGCTCTTGGGTAAAGCGAAAGTGATCTCGTAGTAGCATATACGCTTTCTTACTATCCCGGTTGGCTACTGCATTATATATTTTTCTGTGCCGGTCGTAGGATTGCTCCAAGTCGGGATCCGCCAGCTCGGCAAAATCGTGAGCGTTCTGCAATAGCTTCCAAAAAATGTCCAGCAGTTTTAGTAGAAGATTATTGCCGACAGGTTCATAAAGGACCCTATGGAACTCCCCATCCGCTTTAACATATGCCCTCATATCGGCATCTTTGACCGCCTGTTCCATGTCTGAAAGTAATGAACCGAGCTGCTTGAGGTCCTTCTCTGTGATCTGCTCCACCGCTTTGGCGATGTATCCTAGCTCGAGGGTCACGCGAATATCCATTACCTCATCCAGGTCGTCCCGGTCGAACATCATGTTGTACGGAAGGTGTTCAATTATCGGGTCATAACTGAATGACCTGACAAACATCCCATCCCCCGCTTTAATTTCAATTACGCCTAGGACCTCCAAACTCTTGAGCGCCTCACGCACAGATGGGCGGCTCACCTGCAGTGCTGTAGAAAGTTCCATCTCTGTTGGTAGCCGATCACCCGGCTGTAGTTCCTTCTCAATAATAAAGTCCTGAATAGCTTGCATAACAAGCCGAAATCGTTTTGCACTTGGTATCGGCTTCATCTTCTTCACCCTACCTGTCTTCGTGAGTATCACTGATTCGGAAGTAATCTGGTCTTGAACTTCAAGCTGCCTCCTACCGGGGGGCGTTCAACACTTCGTGAATACTCACTAGTCGCCCTTCCCTTGCCGATAGTTCCGCCGCAGCTACCAAAGCAACGGCCCTAAGGCCATCCTGCACGGTGACTTCCGGTTGTCGTCTTTGGGAAATGCAGTCCGCAAACTCATCTATTTCTTCAAGAAGAGAAGCGGCCACACTCTGCTTCGGAACGCTGATTTTAATTCTTTCAGCACCTCCGCTAACGTCGACCTTAAAGAATCCTAAAGAGTCATCGTAAAACAGCTGCCCACGAGTACCATAGACAACGATTCTATATGTAGCGGCTGTTGCGTAACTAGAACCAATATAGCCCAGACAACCGCTTTCGAATTCAAAAACAGTTACAGTGGTATCATCTATATCCGCCGCACTATGAAGCCTTTTTTGCATCCCGAATACGCTGCGAACCGGACCAAACAGGTAATGAAGGGTGTCGGCGTGATGGATCCCTAACTGGATAAGCGGCCCTGTAGGACATTCCTCCCGCGCCCAACGCCACTCTCCGGCCCGGAGCCTCAAACCGCGGTCATGAGAGAAAGTCCCCTCTACCATGACCGACTCCCCGATCCGTCCTTCTGTAATTAACTGTTTCAGCATCCTTGATTCCGGTCTACGACGGCTGTTATGTCCGACAGCAATAACAATCGAATTTTCCGCCGCAATCTCAGATATTCTCTTTGCCTGCTCAATTGACGCCGAAATGGGTTTTTCCACCAAAACACTCTTTCCAAATTCCGCCGCCAGCCGAATTTGTTCTTCGTGAACTGAATTAGGGGTTGCCAGTATTACACCCTGTACTTCGGGGTCTTGCAGTAGCTCCTCGTAACTTCCGGCAGCTTTGCAGCCGTACATACGGGCAAAATCCGCCCTTCTTTGCTCACGCCGGGCAAACACGCTGATGAGTCGTACACGGCTACTTCTCGCAATCTGTTGCGCCAGCACTTCGCTCCAATCCCCTAGTCCAACGAGAGCTACACCAATCACAACAACATTCCTCCCCCAGCGTTCTAGGACATTGTACTGGCCTTGAGAAAGCCCTTCGAGCGGAATATCCCGAAGATTCTGTTGTACAGTTCGTTGAAAGGTTCACTAAATTGCATATCCCCCCTGGGACGGGGAAGGTCGACTTCAATAATTTCTTCAATTCTACCCGGCCTTGGAGTCATAACCACAATTCTGTCCGACAGTTTGATTGCTTCCGAGATACTGTGGGTAACGAATAAGACAGTCTTTTTCGAGGCAAGCCATAGCTTCTCCAGGTCAATACCTATTTCATCGCGGGTCAAGGCATCCAGGGCGCCGAAAGGTTCATCCATGAACAGTAAAGGAGGATCATGTACCAAGGCCCGACAAACTGACACTCGCTGCCGCATTCCGCCGGACAATTCGTATGGGTACTTGGTTTCAAACCCGTCTAGCCCCACGCGCTTCAGCAGCCACAAAGCCTGCTCTTTGTAGTCCGTCCGGTTAAGGTTCCGCATTTCAATTTGCAGAAGTACGTTCCGGAGAACATCATACCAGTCCAAGAGCAAGTGCTCCTGGAACACAATACCCACGTTAGTAATAGGGCGTCTAACCTCTTTCCCGTCGACTATCACTGTACCCTTAGAACTCGGGATTAAACCGGCCACTATCTGTAATAGAGTGCTTTTCCCACACCCGCTAGGGCCGACAAGGGACACAAACTCCCCATACTTGATGGTGAGATTTATGTTGTTAAGAGCTTCGACCCAACCGTCTCTGGTTTTGTATGTTTTGCTAAGGTCCCTGATTTCTATGTGGTTATCCAAAGCGTACACCCCTTTGAGTCTTTCACGGAGATGGAAGGGCGCCAGGCCCTCCCATCTCAGGAATGAATCCCACCAAATTACTTGCCAGGTAGAACGTTAGGCAGAAATTCGTTGGTGTAATACGCCGTTGCTGGTTTGCCGGCGGGAAGACCACGATACTCGGATAAAAGCTTGATAGTATTCTCCCAGTCCTTGGCCGTGGCTTTTCCAAGGGTATTAGAAGTGGGTGAGAATAGGAATGTGAACGCAGCCATCAACTGGTTCTTCATGACCTCCGGGTTGCCTTCCGGGATGTGCTTCAAGATGGCTGCAATTGCTGCATCGGGATTCTTGCGGGCTGCGTCCCACCCCTTAATGACGGCATCCAGGAAGCCACGTACCACCTGGGGACGCTGCCGGAGGGTATCCTCATGGGCGATGATTGACATCCCTATGGTGTTGGTACCGAAATCAGCAAACCTCAACACACGAACAGGAAATCCTTTGGCCGCCAGGGTAAGGGGTTGGTCGTCGGCCCCTCCAAGGATCGCATCGACCCTATTCTCCATCAACGCCCCAACCTTTGCAGGGGCGTCGACGTGGGTCAGCTGAACCTTGTTAATGTCGATGTTGTTTGCCTTTGCAAAAGCGGGGAAAAGCTGGCTGAGAGCGTCACCCGAAGTCATTGCAACACGTTTCCCCTCAAGATCCTTTGGCTGCGTAATGCCGCTGTCTTTTCCGGTAATTACTGCAAAAGAACTAGACTGGAAAAGCGCCGAGATGGTTTTAATAGGTACCCCACGGGCTGCGGCAAGTATCGTAGTGCCTGCGTCAGCCCACCCAAAATCGTTGGATTTGTTGCCGATTAGCTTCACCGTTGTTGCCGAACCACTACCCTCGAGAATCTCCACTTTCAGCCCGTTTTGCGCAAAATACCCATTTTCAAGTGCGAGAAAGAACGGTGCGTGTGATCCCTGCCCGACCCAATTAAGCCGAAATGACACTTTTTCGGCGGCGAGAGTGCCGGCTGTCATTGTTGCCAAAACCAGTAGCAAAACCGAGGTAACAAGAATTCCTCTTTTGAATCTGAGCTCAAACATTTCTGTACCTCCTCAATCCGATTTGTTCGTCAATTAAAGCAATCCAGAAGACAACCAACCATACGACATCCTATCTCAAAACGCGTTTCTCAGATTTCTTACGTACCCCCCTCCCGCGCAAGGCTACATACAGTCATTGCCCGGCCGCTTCACCCCGCTTAGATACATGCCAGGGAATGGTGGCCCTTTCAACTAGTTCCACCAAGGCGTAGAGAGCATAACCAAACGCCGTCAAGAAGAACAATATAGCGAATAGGAGTTCCGTATCAAAGTCCCCGTTAGCCCGAAGGAGAAGATACCCGAGCCCTGAATCCGAACCGACGAACTCGGCAACCACAGCCCCACTAGTGGCAAAGGCACCTGAAACCTTGAGTCCGCCGAAGATATTGGGAAGCGCATTGGGAAACTGGATCCGGCGAAAAATCTGAAGAGGGCTTGCCCCCATTGATTTAGCCAGGTATTCCATTTCGGGCCGCAGGGACTTAAAGCCTATGACGGAGTCGACCAGCAGTGGGAAGAACGACATCAGGAACGTCAACATCACTTTTGGCATAACGCCAAAGCCGAACCAGATTATAAACAAAGGAGCAATCGCCGTTTTCGGAACGAACTGTGATGAGACAAGCAGTGGGTAGACCGTTTTCTCAACAAAGCGCGAACGCGATATGGCTACCGCAGTCGGTATGGCAATCAATATGGACGTACCATATCCCAACATGACTTCAAAGATGGTGACCCTTGCGTGGTTCCATATCATGCCGAATCTGGCAAAAAACTGTCCTATGATCAAGGTGGGTGGGGGGAGTATGTAAACGGGAATATGGAAAACGCGGCTTACAACCTCCCATGCAATAAGCGCAAAGAGGAAGGTTAAACCTGTCCCAAAGTCTGCTAGTTTTAATCGTTCTTTAAGTGAAGAGGGCTTGGATTTGGCAACTGTTTTTCCCGTCCTATGCTGAAGCTTCTCCACTATATATCCCCCCAGGAAAAAGTTCGCACTCCTCGAGTATTCTCTTTATTTCGGCGGTATGGTGTTTAACTTCGAAAATCGGGGCGCTGACACGCCCTCCACATATTCCCAAAATCTCCAAAGACGTTTTTAGTCCACTTAACCAGGAACCAAACAGATGAATTTTGAAAAGGTGATTCAGTTTCTCCTGCAATCTGAAGACCTCGCCAATGTTGCCACTCTTGGCTGCCAGGTAGAGATCTACAACCAGTCTCGGGGCAACATTAGACAGCCCGGCTACAACGCCGTCCGCTCCATAAAGCACACTTATTCCACTAAGGCGTTCGGCGCCCTGAAACACGCGGAATGACTGTTCCTTGCGGAAACGCATCAAGAGTTCCTGAAAATGAGTAAAGTCCCCTGAACTATCCTTGACTCCGACAATGTTGTCAATCCTGGACAGAACTTCGACCGTTTCCGCCTCAATTGATGTCTTCGTAGTTTGGGGAATGTTATAGATCATAACAGGAAGCTCAATAGACCCGGCCACCGCAGCAAAATGATCGATCAATTCGGACTGGGAGTTGCTCTGGAAGTAATAAGGGGGACAGACAACCAGACCTTGGACTCCGATTTTACTCAGGGTTCGCGCCAGCTCAATGGATCTCTTGGTTCCCGCTTCCCCGGCTCCTGCCAGAACCGGTACCCGACCTCGTACCTCGTCAACGACAACTTCAACCGCCTTTAACCTGACGCGGTCAGTAAGCGTTGGGAGTTCCCCGCTTGTTCCCAAAACAAAAACGCCGTTTACTCCCCCTCTGAGTAGATGGTTGACCAGGCGACGAAGACCCTTCTCGTCCAACGACTCGTCCTCTTTGAGCGGTGTCACAATCGGGCAGATAACGCCGGTCATTTTTTCCACGAATGATTGCACATTTGTTCCCCTCTTCCGCAGTTCTCATGATTTGTAGTGGGCTGGATAGAATCTACTTCATCCATGTTCCGAAGCTGCGGTCTTACAACTTGACATCTTACAATATAGATATTGTTCAATAAACCTTAATCGGTCAAGTCCGGATTGCAGTGTAAAATTTCCTCTGGAAGATGATGTTGCCTTATTTTAAGCTCCTTGCGAATGCGTGTTTACTGTTGCGGCTTTTGTCAGGCTGACCTCCCAAATAAGATTTAGATGAGGACAATATGAGCCTCAGATAAGAACAACATAAGAAGGAGAAAAGTCTTAGGGATAAGTAGGGGATAAGGGATTGTATGATTACTTGCGAAGAAGGTTTTCTTTCTTTCTTTCTGATTGGTTCTATGGAAAAACCGAGTCAGGGAGATACTTTCTTTTAGACTGAGTTTATCAGTTGACCCTGTCTAAACCCGCATCAAACCCGAAAAGTTCTTTTTGAAAGTGTACATTTTGCCACTACAAACCCAGGTTCTGGAATTCTCTGGCTGGTAAAACATTTACCGGTGGCTTGATGCGGAGCAACCTCAGTATCTTGTTGCTCAAATCAGTCCCCTTGGTTTTAATAAGATACTCCCTCTCGTCGATCTCTACCTTGGCAAAGTTCATAGAATTTATGGCTTCCCTAATCATTTCCGCTGAAGCCTCTACCCCGGCCTTCCAAAGTTTGAACTCCAAGGTGCGGGCGAGTAGAAAGGCTAAAAAGCAAACCACAAAGTGCCCCTTGATACGTGGCTCAGTCCAATGGAAGACCGGCTGCACTTCCAGAGTCGTCTTCATAATCCGGAAGGATTCTTCAATCTTCCATAGGTCATGGTATGCTGCCAGCACACCCTTCACACTCATCTCCCTTTCATTGGTCTGGATACCGTAATACCCGTCGAATTTCTCATCTTTTCTAATCCGCTCCTCATCTAAAACCCAGTCCACATAACCCGGCTCCGCTTCCTTTATTAGTAGGTTCATTCAATATCTAGCAACATATTCCGTTAAATATTTTGCCACTACATTTTTGAGGCTTCCCTCAGTGGCATGGCCAAAAATGCCGATATCAAGCCATTTTTTGATTCCGAAATGGGTCAAAATCGAGTCCAACTGATAAACTCAGGTGGCAAAGGAGGAGATCCCAGGGCTACTTTTTTATCACATCCTGGGCACTTGATAGTATCGCCGCGTTTCCATAGTCTGCTAGCCTTCCATGATAATTCGGCGCTACAATTGTCGCATCGAAAACTGTATTCGATATCCTCCCATCCCATTTCAAATGACCTCCGGATAAATATCCTTCACATACATTGAAGCGAGCCCCCGCCATATCCGGCGCCCAACCAGAATGTCATAGACTGATGCCCCTAATATCACCTATGTTCTCAATCTGTTGTCTAGTTTCCCACATTATCTTGATAAGAGGCATCGGCACGCCCAAATCAGGTCTCATAATCTTTTCAATATCGTCCTAGCTATATTGGTTCGGGGGTACCTTGAATGTCCTATCTTTGGGAGGTAACCTAAGCATCTTATTAATTCTGTCTTCTATGACCTTCATTTGCCCTATCCTACCCTGGCAAGCAGGAGGCATACATCCCCGGTACCAGCACCCGTAAAGTGGACGAGCTGGTACGGGCTCTGGGCATGAGTGGGGTCAGCAAGAACGAAGTATCGCGGCTTTGCGCCGAGCTCGATGAGAAAATCTCAGCCTTCCTTAACCGGCCGCTTGAGGGTGAGTACCCCTATGTGTGAGAAGATGACATCCTTGCTTACATGGCGTTTCCGTGCGGGCACTGGTGCCAGATATACTCCACTAATACCCTGGAGCCGCTGAATCGAGAGATCGGCCGCCGAACGGACGTGGTGGGTATCTTCCCCAATCGCCAGTCTTTAATACGACTGGCAGGGGCTGTCCTGCAAGAGCAGAGTGATGAGTGGGCGGAAGCGCCGCGACGCTACTTCAGCCAGGCATCGATGGCCAAGCTCGATGCAATGTGTGTGAGCGAAAAATCATGCGGGGAGGTGGCACTTCTAGACGGATACGCGCCGTAGATCCTTACCAGAACGCGGAAATCCTAATTTACACCACTTAACGGGACGTGACTTACGGACGCTCCTGAGGGACCCGGCCGCCACCCTTCTCTTAAAGCAGACGGCGGTTCCCTGTAGCAAGTAGACTTGCGCTCTGACTCCCGCGATGTTGGAGAATTTTTTTCATCCCCAGGCTCACCGTCGGAAGGAATCGAGAGGCGAACGTAGAATAATTTGTTTGTCTAGTGGTCTAACTAAGTCTCCTGGTCATTGCCTCCGGGGTGCTACTGAGTAGCCGGGGGCGGCAATTAACACTATGAGGCGAGAACCGGCGGAAGGCGCGACGACATCGTCGTTGCTCTCCGGGGGTATGGTATTCATGGAGCTGGTTCCCCACCGTTATGCAGGGGGGGGCGGAATTTTTACGATGAAAGCTATGAGTTCCAGGGAGAGGGTACTTTGCGCCCTCAGACGCGAGCGGCATGACCGGGTCCCGGTCACCCCTCTTGTGGGTCACTATGCCGCACGTATTTTCGGAATATCGATCGGGGCATACAGTCGCAGTGCATCTCTCCTCGCCAAAAGCATTGTCGCGGCACAGCGTCAGTTCGGTTACGACGCTGTCTATGTCGCGGCTGATACGTGGGTCAATGCCGAGGCCATGGGATGCGTTCTCACATATCCGGAGGACAGCCCTCCGTTCGGGCGGCCGATCATCAGCTCTTCTGATGAGCTTAAGAACTTGAGACTTCCGGACCCCCAACGGGACGGTCGGTGGCCCCTTATGCTCCGGGCGGTTGAACTGGTGGCGAAGGAACTTGGGAATTCGTGCTGCGTTATCGGTAACTTTGATCAGTCCCCGTTCTCGTTTGCGTGTCAACTCCGCGGGGTCGCCGAGTTCATGTATGACCTCATCGACTCACCCCAGTTTGCCTTCGACCTTCTTGAGATCTGCGCGAAGGCAGTCATCAGGTATGCGAAAGCGATGGCTTCGGCAGGAGCGGATGTCCTCAATACCGGCGACGCTGCTGCAAGCGGGAGTCTCATCGGCGCAGAATTCTACGAGAGGTTCGCGCTTCCGTTCGAGCAAATGGTATTTCGTGCGCTTGCCGACACAGGCTGCCCGTGTGTGCTTCATATTTGTGGCGATAGCTCGAGAATTCTCGAAGCGATGGCGACCTCCGGGGCGCAGGGGATTGAAGTAGATTACCAGGTGGACGTCGCAGAGGCGACGAAGCGTGTTGGCGACAAGGTCTGCATTATCGGGAATCTGAATCCTGCCCACATCATGTCGGAGACACCAGACCGAGTCTACGAGGAGAGCAAGAGCATCATTGAAGCGTGCAAAGCTGTCTCGGGTTTCGTATTCGCGTCTGGTTGTACCATTGCCCCGGCCACCCCCCCGGAAAACGTACATGCCATGGTCAGGGCCGCCAGAGATTGGGGGAGCCTGAGTCAACCTGAAACTGGTATCTCCGGGTGTGCTTTGGGCTTGACCCGCGAAACCCGATCCAAGGAGAGAGGTTGAGTGACGTGACTCTCTTCCACCAAGCGTTGATGAAAGAATACAATAAGCACGCTATCCTTAGGCTTGTGAAGGAGAAAGGGCCGGTTTCCTGCACTGAGATCAGCCGGGCGCTCAATATAAGCCGCACAACAGCAACAGTGCTCGCAAACGAACTGTGCAGTAGCGGCCTTCTGAAGGAAATCGGGTACGGCGAATCACGCGGAGGTCGTAAGCCTATACTTTTCGTGTTCAACCCCGATTATGCATCGGTTGGTTCGATTGAGCTGGGCGCTACCAGGATGGCGTTGGCACTTACGGATCTGAACGCTAGGGTTTTTGCATATGACGAGGGGACCATCGGAGAGCCGGATCCCGGTAGCCTCGTCGAGGTGTTGGTCACCCGAATGCGGTCGCTGCTGAAGCAGGCAAACATCCCTGAGGACCAGCTTCTGGGCCTCGGGGTGAGCGTTCCGGGTCTGGTAGACAGCGAGACGGGGAAGCTACTCAAGGCTGTAAACCTCGGTTGGGAGAACGTTCCGCTTCGGTCGCTCCTCGGGCAACGGCTACAGGTGCCCATTTACATCCTCGATAAGGGCGACGCAGGTGCCCTGGGTGAGAAGTGGTTTGGCGCTGCGCGCCAGTGCGACGATTTCATCTACGTTACAGTTGGAACCGGAGTCGGCTCTGGAATCATCTCTGGGGGGCAGCTCTATAGAGGGGCGCGCCATGCTGCTGGCGAGCTCGGGCATATTACTGTCGTTCCAAACGGGCCACGGTGTAGATGTGGGAACGTGGGCTGCGTTGAGCTTTACTGCTCGGCCAGCGCGATAGCGAGAGGCGCCGCAGCGAAGAGCGAGCCTGGCTCCACTCTTGCCACGAAGCCCGATCTTACGTGTAGAGACGTTTACGAGGCTGCACTTGGCGGAGATAAGTGTGCTATAGAGGCGTTTAGGGAAGCAGGTACATTCCTCGGGGTCGCGTGTGTAACACTCGTGCATTTGTTCAACCCCGCGATGCTGGTATTCGGAGGAGGCGTAGCTCAGGCCGGGGAGCTCATTTTGGAACCGGTACGTGCAGTTCTCAAGGACCGGCTCATGAGAACCCCGCTTTATGATGTTGAGGTGGCGAAGGCCGGTCTCGGAGTGAACTCCGGCCTCATCGGCGCGGCAGCCTACGTGATTCAGGAGTCTCTCGCACCGAGGCGAGTGGTTGCCGGCGAGACTCAGATAATGGGGAACTCTCTCGGATTAATTGGTAGATAACTGGGAAACAGGGTTCTCTGCCAATTCTAAGGAAAAGAGTTGATATTGTTTGGTCTAGACTCCCTTGTACATTGATAATCGAATAGAGTACGCCCTTCTCATGGCTCTCTCTCATAGCTCTATAGAAAATAAAATAGACATGGTACGTATAGCCCGTTATGATCTATTCTAATCAACCTAAATCTAGTGTTATGAGGCCTTTAGCGTAGAAGATTGCCTCTCTCGTTGCCATGACTGTATTAGATCTTTGAAATTCTTTGAAATCGATGTTTGATTCTACAAGCCATGCATCTATGGGACGGTGGAGTTTCTCTTCAGGGCGGGCGTAAATATCAGGCCCATGCGGAGGTGGGGAACCCAGTTGGAGTTTACCACGTCGATGGAAAGGGGGGAGGTAGGTAGTTGGGATGTAGGTATTCTTGGGCATTACTTGGCGACGGACTAAGCGATGTAAATAAAGTGCTTATATAGCTTTATATGAGGAGGAAGAAAAATGAAAAGAATCAGTAAGACTCTGCTCATGGTGATGATCATCGGGTTGATCTTCACAATCAGCATTCCGGCGGTGTCTTCGAAACAGTTAACAATTGGCGTAGTGATTCCCTATGAGATTGGCTGGTTTGGGGCGTTCAAACAAGGCTTTGAGCTTGTGGCGAAACAAGAAGGAGTTAAGCTGGTTTGGCAATATCATGGTTACAAACCGGATCAAGAAACAACCGCTATTCAAAACCTTATTACCATGGCTGTTGACGCCATCAATCTTACAGCTGCTACTCCCGACAGCGCTCAATACTCCTGCAGCCTAGCCAATGATGCCAAAATCCCCATTCAAATTACTGAAAGTGGTCTGGCCCCGGGCAAAGGAAAACCGATTGCCGATATCGATTTCAACTGGGAGCAGATTTATCGCTATATTATTGACAATCTCCGGAAGGATGAAGAGGGCCCGTTATCCCTGGTATATATTTCAGGGTTTGCCGGCAGTCCGCCAGTCCTTCAATATATTAAGGGCTTGACTGATGAGCTCAAAAAAGTAAAAGATGTCAAACTAGCAACTGATATTCAATACGGAGACTATGCTACTGCTAAATCCTTGGGAATTATGAAAACAATTATTCAGTCCGGTGTCAAGTTCAACGTAGCGCTGGGTGCTTGCCAGGAGATCACTGAAGGAATCATCCAAGCCCTGAAAGAAGAGAACATCCCTCGCGATAAGGTGGTGGTCGTCTCCGTCAACGGTGGCCCGATGGATGTTGAGAACTTCAAGACGGGTGATCTGGATTACGCAATAAGTCAATCCCCATCACTGCATGGAATGATCTGCGCTGAGAACCTGATTTCATACCTGAAGGGCCGGACATATCAAAAGAAGGCTTATTCCCCGTTCATTTGGGTCAGCGCCAAAACTTGGCAGGAAAAGCTGATCCCTTGGGATATGGATGTTAGTTGGCTTCCGGTCGTTAAAGAATTTGTGAAGACGGGAGTCTACAAACCCCAATTGCGGAAAAAGTAGGATGTCCTAGTAAGTGTGAATAATGCCCCTAATCAGGGGCTTGAAAGAATCTCTTCAGCCCCTGATTAGGGGCATTATTCTAGTGATATATAAGGTTTGGAACCGAGGGATATCAAATGGAACAAGGTAATATCCTGGAAACCGTAAAGATCTGTAAGCGATATCCGGGAGTTCAAGCTCTTGACGAGGTTGATTTCGAGCTAAAATGCGGGGAGGTCCACGCTCTCGTTGGCCAAAACGGTGCTGGTAAATCCACCCTAGTTGAAATCATCGCGGGAACAGTAAAACCCGACTCCGGGAAGATTATCATTAGCGGCAAAGCATTCAACTACCTTGAACCATCCAAATCCATTGAACTTGGTATTCAAACTGTTCATCAAGAAAATCAGTTGGTCGAAGAGCTTTCGGTGGCCGATAATATTTTTTTACACGATCTCCCAAGCAATAAGTTTGGATTCGTCAACGAATCAGCCTCTGTGAACGCCGCGACTAACTTACTAAAAGAACTTAATATCGCAATATCTCCAGATCGAAAACTAAGTGATTTAACCTTTATCGAAAGGAAACTTGTTAGTTTAGCGAAGGCAACCTCGCGTAATGCTCAAATTTTGATCCTTGATGAACCAACCGCTTCCCTTGATGAAAAAGGCAAAAACATCCTGTTCAAGTTAATCAGAAAGTATACGGAAAAGGGCCGGAGCGTGATTTATATCTCCCATCATCTCGGAGAGATTTTTGAAATCTGTGATCGTGTAACGGTATTAAAAGATGGCCGGAAAGTCGGTACCCACCAGGTGAAAAAGATTAGAATGAACGATATTATTCATCAGATGATCGGCCAATCCACTACGTCGCTATACAACCGAAAACGAAGTGAAGCGCCCGGGGGAAAAGGTGAACATCTTGAGGTGATCG
The DNA here is from genome assembly GCA_013178125.1 of Bacillota bacterium. Classification (NCBI taxonomy): domain Bacteria; kingdom Bacillati; phylum Bacillota; species Bacillota bacterium. The sequence continues at coordinate 41,897 of JABLXJ010000020.1, forward strand.
ATTACCACCGCCAAGGGGTGGTTGACCATATTTCGTTCACTGTTCAAAAGGGCGAGATTTTCGGTATCGGAGGCCTCGTTGGATCTGGGCGAACGGAGCTTGCGCGGATGATATTCGGGCTAGATAAAAAAGATTCAGGGCGGCTCGTTTATTGTGGCAAAGACATCACCCCCAAAAATCCCTCTGATGCAATTCAAAAAGGAATTGGTTTTCTGACTGAGGATCGAAAATCGACAGGATTGATTATGAAACGGCCTATTTTTGAAAACATCAGCCTGGTACAGCTCGCTAAGAGCTCTTCCTTCTTCCTTAACTTGATAAAAGAGTATGTTGAGACGAATGTGATATCTCAAAAGCTGATGGTGAAGACTCCATCCAACTCCCAACTCGTTGGAAACCTGAGTGGTGGAAACCAACAGAAAGTTGTACTCGCCAAATGGCTTTTCGCCGGGTCAAATATTTTAATTATTGATGAGCCTACAGCTGGAATCGATGTTGGAGCCAAAAGCGAAATTTACAAGCTAATGGATGAACTAGCAGACAAGGGTAAAATAATTATCATGATCTCTTCCGATAATCCAGAGCTGGTCTCTATCTGCGATCGTGTCGGCGTGATGCGGGATGGACGGCTGGTTAAAATTCTTACCGGTGAAGAAATCACTGAAGAAAACATTCTCCACTATTCAATGGGAGTTGATGAAAAGGGGGGGTTGCCTTGAAAGCGCTCGTGATAGCTAATGAAAGGCGAAGAGAAATTTTGAACAATCAGTCGCTGGTACGGATTGCCTTAATAATTATTATCTGTACCGTATCTACTATCGTCAATCCTCGGTTTGCCAATGTGAATAACATCATTAATATTTTTCAACAAATCTCCGTACTCGGAATCATTGCCAGCGGAGTTGGAATGCTATTGGTCGCCGGTGAAATCGACATCTCGGTTGGGGCCCAAGTCTCACTGATAGGTGTGATTCTGGCGATGATCATCCAAAAAGTAGGGGGCTTGCCGAATGGTAATCCTTTGATCCCCATGCTTGTGCCTTTCGCCATTCCAATAGCAGTCATTCTTGCGTTTCTTATTGGGGCAATTATGGGCATGATTAACGGCATCACTGTAGTCAAGACCAAGGCTCCTTCGTTCATTATTACTCTTGGTTTTAGTTCAATGTATAGCGCTATTGCGTTATTGGTGACCGGTGGTGGTTCCTATATGTTGTTTGGCCGATTTCAGACTTTAGGGCGGGGGAAAATATTTAATTTTATCCCCGTCTCAATCCTTTTCTTCCTCGGCACAATGACTGCCGCTTTTATAGTCCTTAAATACACCAAGTACGGGCGTTTTTTGTATGCAATCGGGGGAAATAAGAAAGCAGCCTACGTTTCCGGCATTAATACCCGGAGAATTATCTTAACCGCATATGTAGTTGTCGGTATCGTAAATGCGTTGGCTGCCTTAATCCTCATCTCACGTGTCGGATCGGCCCTCGCCAACACCGGAGATTCCTATTCTCTCGACGCGCTTGCTTCGGTAATTGTCGGAGGTATTTCCCTCCACGGTGGTAAAGGTGATGCCATCAGTAGTTTTCTTGGAGTTGTATTGATTGGATTAATCAGTAATTCCCTGGTAATCATGAATGTAACTCCTTTCTTGCGAGGACTTGTTATTGGCCTTGTAACCATCGCGGCGGTGACGGGGGGTTCTCTCTCTGATAGTCGGGAATAGATCTAACCGCGGTATGCACTAAAATAAATATCTGGGGGGAAATCCGTATGAAGAAGGTAACACTTGCTCTCCTGGGAGCAGGGGACAGGGGAATGAACGCCTATGGAAGTTATGCGCTTACAAACCCGGATGAGGCTGAGTTTGTAGCAGTGGCAACCCGAAATAAAGACCGAAGAAAAAAGTTTCAACAATTGCATGGCCTAAAAGATGAAATGTGCTTTGCGAGTTGGGAAGAATTGCTGGATCGACCTAAGCTGGCTGATGCGATCTTAATCTGCACTCCTGATCGGATGCATTTCCACCCGGCGGTGAAAGCTATTGAAAAAGGTTACCACATTTTACTTGAGAAGCCAATCTCGACCGACCCAGGTGAGTGTTTAAAAATCGGTGAGTATGCTCAAGAGTATGATCGGGTATTTATGCTATGTTATGTTTTACGCTATACCCCATTTTTCCAAGCCCTGAAGAAAATTCTAGATAATGGTAAAATTGGAAGGCTTATATCCATCCATTACTCGGAAAATGTAGGTATTATGCATTATGCCCATAGCTTTGTAAGAGGAAATTGGCGGAATTCGGAAGAGTCATGCCCGATGATTCTGTCAAAATCCTGCCATGATATGGATATATTTATTTGGCTAGTGGGCGCTAAATGTGTCAAGGTATCATCGTTTGGTAAATTGAGTTACTTTGTGGAGGCAAATGCGCCGAAGGGCGCTTTGTCAAGGTGTCTTGATGGTTGCCCGGCAAAATATGATTGCATATTCTATGCACCGGATGTCTATCTGAGGGAAAATTCCGGATTTTCATCTACGGTGATTAGTGTAGACACCTCTGAGCAAGGACGCATCAATGCCTTGAAGGACGGCCCTTACGGTAGATGTGTTTATAAATGTGATAATGATGTGGTGGACCATCAACTGGTAAACCTTGAATTTGAAAATGATGTGACCATAAGTTTCTCTATGTGTGCCTTTACCAATGAGTGTACCCGAACCATGAAATTAATGGGGACTAAAGGAGAAATCAGAGCCGCCCTTGATAAAAACGAATTAGAGATTACTGATTTTATGTCGGGTACCCGAGAGGTGATCCACCTAAATCCATACCAAGACAGGCATAGCGGCGGCGATTATGGCATCATGCAGGACTTCATCAGGTCAATCAATGGGGTGGGTAAAGAATTAACCAGGGTGACAAGCGCAGTAGAAAGCCATATCATCGCCTTCGCCGCTGAAAAATCGAGAAGGGAAAATCGTGTGATAATGATTGAGGAGTATATCGAAGAATTAAAAAAGCAGATGAAGTAACGCTCCACGAGGTTCGTAATGGGCATACGACGACATAGCTTATGCTGATACGACATAGGTGGTGTGCATTTTATGAAGCCTAGAGAGCGAGTTCTTACTACTCTAAACCGGTCTCTCCCCGACAGAATACCGAAATATTTCGAGTTTACGCCCCCTGTTTTAGAGACTTTTAGGAAGATGACAGGGGCGGAGGATCCAGCAGAGTACTTCGACCTAGAGGTCAGGAAGGTAGAGTTTGCTCCGAGCCGGAAAGTAATAGACTTCTCGCGATATCTTGGTAATCTTCCACCCGGAAGCACCGTAAATGAATGGGGCATTGGTTTTATAAAGGGGTCTGGTTATGCCCATTTCGAGGATATGGTCCACCCTCTTGCACGGGCGAAGAGTATTGAGGAGATAGAAGAATACCCATTTCCTGACCTTACCGAAGAATATCGCTGGAGGGACGTTATAAAAGAGGTAGAGGAATGGCACCGCCGCGGGTATGCTGTCATGGGCCTTCCACCCTTTTTTGATGGCACCATATTCGAGACAGCGTGGGGACTTCGAGGGCTTGAGAACCTTCTGATGGATTTTGTACAGAACGAAGCCTTTGCTGCTGCTCTTCTCGACAAGGTTACTTCCCTTTCTGAGGAGACGGCAGCCATAATGGCGAAGGTAGATGTAGACATCCTTGTCACTGGCGATGACGTTGGGATGCAGAGCCGAATGATGATGAGCCCTTCCATGTGGCGCAAGTGGCTAAAGCCTCGACTCGCCCGCGTGATTAAGGCAGCAAGGAATGTAAAGCGGGATATTCTGATTTTTTATCACAGCTGCGGGTATGTCGAGCCGATCATACCGGAGCTGATCGAGATCGGCGTGGATGTGCTGAACCCCGTTCAACCCGAGTCGATGGACCCAGTTAAGCTGAAGGAGCTCTATGGGGAGAGGCTCGCCTTCTGGGGGACCATTGGGACTCAGAGCGTCTTGCCATTTGGCACTCCGGAAGATGTAAAACGACAGGTGAAGTATATGATTGAAACGGTAGGGAGGGGTGGGGGATTGGTTTTGGCCCCCACCCATGTGATAGAGCCGGAGGTCCCCTGGGAGAACATCATGGCGTTTATCGAGGCGGTGAATAGCTAACCCAACTTCCGCACTCTGAACGCTGGAACCCTTGCGGTACCTATGTTCATTGTCAAATTACGTCACTATCTTGCGACCATGTCTTCACCGGTTTGATCATCCGTGGTGATACGCCTAGCGCCTTGATGGTTGGTCAGCGATTCCCGCATGGTTGCCCAACTCGTGTAAAACCCTCTGTCTTGCAGCGTCTTCTCTATGGAGACGAGCAGGTGATATGCAAGCACGCACAAGAATATGTGGGTCTCTACCCGGTTTTTCAACTGATGAAAGATTGGTCTCTCAGCAAGGGGACTCTTCATGGCCCGAAATGCCGACTTTGCCAATCTGGTTTTGAACAGTCGGTAGTCACACAAATCGGCTCAAATGGGCATAATGACGCCATCTGTGGCACCAAAGCCTAAAACAGGCGTGTTACTACACCTTCAAGATTTTGGAACAGGGATCTTGTAATACTTGGGTGGCA